>JAWXAS010000104.1:0-6038 GCA_034439635.1 Bacteroidota bacterium
GAGGCAAAAGAGAATTATAAACAACTGCATAAAACTCAATTGAGCTTAGTTTTCGGGTAATGCGATACCCCGACAGCTCTGCTTCGGGGTAATTCATTTTAGGGATGAGTATAGATCATCTCCATGCGCAAACATTTACAGTTGGCTGTCCTTCGTCAAACACTGTATTAAGTTGCAATAATTCTCCAATAACAATGACAGCCAATTCGGGCGTTATTCCATATTCTTATACGTGGACAATTCCGGGAAGCACTATTAATGGTGTTTATGCCAATGTAACTATTCCTGGAACATGGACGGTGACGGGGCAAAATTTAACCACATCTGTTACTACGCAACAAACTTTTGCTATTACACAAAGTCTTCAATCGCCAACTATAGCTGTTACACCTACAGTTAATAATATTACCTGCTCTGGAAGTTCAGGTTGCTTCACAATAACAAGTAATTTGGGGCCTAACGTTACAACTAATTAGTTTATTTTACAAGGTACATCAACCGTTTATGTTGGAGCTGCGCAAGGAACCATTAATATATTTTGTCCAACTCACCCAGGAACTTTTTGGGCGGAATCAGTAAATAATTTTACAGGATGTAAGTCTACAAAGTCGGTGCAGGTAACTGCCTCGGTTGGGGTGCCAATATTTACGGTCACTAGTCCGGCTAACTTTACTCTTGGTTGTGGAACTACAAGTTGTACAAGCATGCAAATACCATTTGTTATTACATCTCTTGTTGCAAATGCTCCTTGCCAGTATAATTATGTTCCTCCTGCAGTTTCAGCTACGCCTACAACATTTACCATTAACCCAAATCTGAATCCGGTTTGTGTACCCGGCACATGGGTTGTATATGTTAAGGATCTCACTAATAACTGCGTTTCTTCTCAATCTATTAGTATTATTCAAAATACAATAACGCCACCGATATATCATATCAAGCCTTTATCTATTCTCGATTGAAAAAATACAAGTATGGTTATGACAGGTATAAGCAGCAATACAAATACCGCAATTACATGGACGGTTCCACCTACAAACACTGTTAATCCAACGAATACGATGCAAGTAAGTGTCAACCCTTCGGTGCCTAGTTCAAGTAATGTGATAACCTCTATTGGAAATTATAGTGTTGGTGTTATTGACAATAATAATTTATGTCGTTCAACGTATACAATTCAGGTTATACAGGATATTCGAAAACCAGTGTTTACAGCATCTGCATTAAGCAATTCAGTAATCACTTGTTTTAATTCTTCGGTAACAATTGTTCCTGTAATGGCTGCAACTATTGCTGTTGCTTTGGTGCCAACATATACTTGGTTCGCACCACCTTCTGGTCCTGGAATACCGGGAACATCATATATAACTATAACCCCTGGAACACACACGGCTATAAACATGGCAACTACTAATGGATGCACGTATCAAGCAACCTATAATGTTGGGGTTGATAATTCTATTGGAGCCTTTGGCGGGCAAGTAAATGCTTCATGTCCTATTACAATGGCAGTGGTTAGTCCAACTTTTACAACAGGCCCTAGTGGTTTAACGTTTACATGGACAGGCCCCCCTGGTTCTATTTTATCTCCAATAAATCAAAGTACGATTATGGTGAACGCTTTGGGAACATATACTTGCGCTATAACCAACATTGCCAACAGTTGTACATATACAATACAATGCGTTGTTGTTTGTAGTAATGGTTTATTTACAAATTTCATAAATGCAAACTTGTTGGTGTTTCCAAATCCTTCTAATGGAATAATTACAATTGATCTTCCTATGATAGAACCGAGAACAAAGATGATCATTTACGATCTGCAGGGCAAAATGCTGAGCGAGCGGCTATTGAATTCAAAAGTAAATAAGATAGACTTGCAATTGCCAAAAGGCTGCTACTTTTATCGAGTTACCATTGGTAACGAGGTTGTTAAACGCGATAAACTCATCATTGAATAGGTCATTAAGGCCCTTCACTCAAGAAGGGCCTTTTTTATGCCTTTATTTTTGTAAATTAGGGGATTGTAAAAACCCCCCTTTGAAGTTAAAAAACCTATATACAAGCTTATTGTTTTTTGCAGGCCTTAGTGTTTTGGCTCAAGACAAAGTAAAATATTTTGACTTGGAATATAATGGCACAAAGGTTGAAAATTGCTTATACAACTCCATTAAATTTTTAGACTCCCGTGAAGACACCAGCAGCTTTGGAACGGTTAGAGTAGGGGTGTTAGATAAAGAAGTTAAAGTTGTTTGTAACGGTAGCTTTGAAACTCAATTAGGAATACTACTTACAAAAATGAGTGGCGAAACAGTAAGTCAAACTCCTTTAGTATTTCAATTACGCCGTTTAAAATTTGTTGAGAAAGCAGAAGCAGGAAGAGAATACGGGTATTGTTTTTTTAGAGCAAGCATTTTTTTAAATGTTGCCAATGATTACAAACTGATCTCGGCCATAGATACTTTTATGGTTATTGAATCAAAAAAGGAAGCTACAAAGCAAATCATTGCCTACGCCAATAAAACCATTGTGAATTTTGTAAGTGGCGCTTTAACCAAAGAGCCAAAAACAAATACGGTATATACACTCAACGAAATTGTAAAGTTAGATAGTATTGAAAAGGCAAAAATAAAAGTGTACACAACCGATGAGTATGTGAATGGTGTTTATCGCACGTTTGAATCGTTCAAAGATCAAACCCCTGATTATTCGTTGTTCTCTATCACATTTGAAGATGGTGAGATATCGGAGATAAAAGCAAAGAATGATAAAAATCGTTTAAGGATCATAAACTCAGAAGAAGTGTATGCCATTGTAAATAATGGAAAGCCGTATATCTCTGCAGAGTATGGATACTATCCATTAGTAAAGAACAACAATGATTTTTATTTTATTGGCGACGATAAAGTAAATTATATAAAAGGGCAGGTAGTTAAGAGTAATTCTATTTTTAATCCAACCGAATACGTTTATACACCTTTACCAATTACCACTCAATTCGAGATTAAGATCGACCATGTGAATGGAAAATTCATGAGGGTTAAAGAGATTAAGTAAGCTAAGCTTAATATTTTTTTTTAGAATTTGGGCGCCCGGGCGCGCTTTTCGCTTCAAGCCTGTTTGGCCTTTGCTATGTTTGTAGGGTTCCGGTGGCTTCCGTTGGTCGCCTCCTCACCTAACAAACATCGCGCAAAGTCCTTTACAGGGCTTTGCGCTTCAATCGCTGGCGCAGCATTCCGGTTGAGTTTACGGTAAAAAAATAAAATTATAGGCAAAATGAAAAATTAGATTATAGACAAAATGAAAAATCTCTTTCAGAATATAAATTTGCTCTTTATTAAACTTTATTAGAAAAGGCGTTTTTGGTTTTTTTTGATTGACGACTGAGTAGATGTGTTTCTAGTCTAATTCATTGAATTTCTTTTTGCCTTTAATAAAGTAAGCGTAAACAATGCTTTTGTTGTAGGAATTATCAAATTGAGGCTCATATCCATTAAGTGCTTTTAGCTGTTTTCTTTTTTTGAGAGTTTTTCCTATGCTAAAGTAAAAAGCAAAGTGCGCTCTTAATATGGCAAAGCAATGTTGAGGTTGTAATGAAAAAAAGAATTTCGCTCCTGCGATGCCGTCAAGATTTAAACGAACCCATAGTTTGAATAGTAATCCTTTTGAAGGATGATCTTTTGTAAGAGTTATTAAACTATTTCGAAAATTTAAAAACGTTTTATGAGCATTTTGTTTTTGTAGAGTTCCTCCACCAACGTGATATACGTAGCTGTTTGGTTCTACGTAAACCTTGTATCCAAAATTTTGCATTCGCCAACAAAGATCTATCTCTTCCATGTGTGCAAAATAATCGGTATCAAATCCTCCAACTTGCCAAAATATGTTTGAGCGCACCATTAAACACGCGCCACTTGCCCAAAATATTTCTTTTATATCCTCGTACTGTCCTTTATCTTCTTCTATACTTTCAAATATCCTTCCACGACAAAATGGATAGCCATATGCATCCATAAAGCCACCCGAGGCACCGGCATATTCAAATATGTTTTTATTCTTTTGATCTAATAATTTTGGTTGGCATGCAGCTATTTTTGTATCACTGTCCATTAATTCTACTAAGGGCTGTAACCAATTTGGTTTCACTTGCACGTCATTATTTAGTAAAACGTAATATTCAGAATCAATTTGTTTTAAGGCCTCGTTGTAGCCTCCTGCATAACCTACATTCGTAGAGTTTTGTATGAGTTTTACTTTAGAAAAGTTATTCTTCAAAAAAGAGATGGAATCATCGGTACTTGCATTATCAGCCACTATAACTTCGTGCGGCGATGAAAAGTTAATGATGTTGGAAAGAAATTTTTCGAGAAAATGTTTTCCGTTATAATTTAAAATAACTACCGCTAATTTTTGCTTCATAATTATCTTGGATTATTAAAAAGATCGTCCATTTGCGAGCCGGAAGTTCCGGGTGATTCATTATCCGGGTCATGAATACCATCGGTTTGACGTTTCATAACTTCATAACGCCATCTTGGATTATTTACCTCGCCCTTCATGTCGCTATGCTCCAATTTAAAACAATCATCGGCAACGCTTTTATTAACAAATAGAAATTTACGATTGGTAAAAAATTGCCCGTTTGTTTTATCCGTTAGGCGATAATATTGCCAGATCTCGTATGGATAAGTACTAGGTTCGTTTGCCTGAACCACACGTTGGTTTGGTTTGCCGTATTGCAAATAAACGCGACCTCTATCTGTAAAATATCCTTTTTGTTTTCCGCACTTGAATAATGCTGCAACCTCGTTCACGCTCGTTAAATATTCCATCCATATTTTCATAGGATTTACCGAATCAGCTGCTCTGTCTTTCCAGTATTTTATAAGGTAATTTCTCAACACAGCTGTGTCATTTTTTAAGGTTTGATTTATTTGTCGTTCACGTTCGATCATATTCGAAATAGGCCATAAACACTCGACGTATATTTTTAATGTATCTACACTCTTTACATTACTAAAATATTGCTCTACAGAATTGACAGCATAGTTTCCTGATACATACGTTTGCGGCACTAAGGTATTTTTTCGTTGGAAGAACATTTTTTCTTGCAATTGAATAATATTCTTTTCATCGCGAATTTCTATCACAAGATTATAATTTCCGGAAGCAAGATTTGTTATATCTATTTGAGCGAGTAAAGGATTAACCGGGGCGGTAATTACCTTTTTAAATGCCGAAAAAGGCTCTACAGGTTTTAAATTATCGTTATTCTCAATAAAATATTTGTAGATGAGTGTTTTTCCTTTACCAAAAAAAGTATCGGTGTTATAAGTTTCAAAATAAAAAGCAAGTTTGCTTTGCGCTTCAGGATAGTAATTGATATTATAAGGAATAAGGTCGTAACCACTTTTTGAAAGTAGGCTAGGCGTAGTGGTTTTTTTGTAACTCTCCAGTAATTGAATGCTTGATGCTTGAATAGGATAAGATCCGTAATTGATCTTGAACACTTGCATCAATTTAAAGGGTACTTGTTTTTTGTTGTTGTCGTTCACAGTTACCTCAATAGTATAGGCGCCACTTGCTAAAGGATAACGTTGCGTATCAATAAAGGCGGGAATATTAGTGGTGTCGTTAAATATGGGGCCGTTTAAATTATATTTTTTTGCCTGAACGATCTTATTTGTAGCATCAGTAATAATAATACTCACATTAACCGCGCTTTGAAAACCACCCTTAACAGCTTTGTATTGCACCGATTGGCCTGCAATGGTCATGTAAGTTTCAATAAAAGGACCTGCTTTTGGTATGTTGAAAGAAGCTAGTTTGTAATATACATCTATTGAACGTGCTGTTTTTAAACTTAAGATCAGAAAGATCAGAGCGCTATATTTTAGGAGGGTTTTCAAGGGTTTAAGCTAGTTTAAAGGTAGGGAAATTTATTTTTATTTAAGTGCCACTAAGCCAAAATATGGTACCGCTTGTAAAAGCAAAACCCCGCATAAGCGGGGTTATTAGCAATTTTCAGCGGGCTCAAA
>JAWXAS010000105.1:0-9627 GCA_034439635.1 Bacteroidota bacterium
ATTCTAGATCGTACTTTTCCTTCCAACCCCAGTGCTGTCGGGCCTCTCGGTCGTCGATACTTTTTGGCCAACTGTCGGCTATTTGCTGTCGAAAGTCGGGTTTATAGGTAATTTTAAAGTTAGGAATATGTTTTTTTATCTCATCTGAAATTTGTTTAGGATTAAAGGATAATCCCGCCAAATTATAGCTTCCTCTAATGTTAATTTTATCAATTGACGCATGCATGATCTCAATTGTAGCCCTTATGGCATCTTCCATGCACATCATTGGTAAAGTGGTGTTTTCGCTTAAAAAACATTCGTAGGTGCCGTTTTTTAAGGCTTCATAGAAAATATGTACAGCATAATCGGTTGTTCCGCCTCCGGGGACGCCCTTCCATCCAATTAAACCCGGATATCTGATGCTTCTCACATCAACGCCGTATTTTTTGAAATACCATTCGCACCAACGTTCTCCGGCTTGTTTACTAATACCATAAATAGTACTTGGTTCCATTACCGTGTATTGTGGTGTATTTTCGGTTGGCGTGGTTGGTCCGAACACAGCAATAGAGCTTGGCCAATAGATCTGTTTAATGTGTTTTTCCTTTGCAAGATCAAGTACATGAAATAAACTTTCCATGTTCAATTTCCATGCAAACATTGGATTTTGTTCGCCGGTTGCCGATAACAAAGCGGCCAGATGATATACTTGAGTAACCTGGTGTTTTTTTACAATATCGAATAATGCTTTGGCATCTAGAGCATCTAATTTTTCAAATGGATTGTTTGCCAAGGCAGGAGATTCTTTAATATCAGAAGCAACTACATTGCTACTACCATAAATTTTAGAGAGGCTTTCGGCCAACTCTACCCCTATTTGACCACCTGCTCCAATGATCAGGATCTTTTCGTGTGTACCGGACATATCAACTACATTTAGTATCTTTACAAACCTAAGTATTAAAAAGTATTTTCAAAACTTTTTTCTCCTTAAACCGGTAATATAACCTGCAATTATTTTTATCGCTTATGAGCCAATTAGTAAATAGAATAGACAAGAACATTCTTAAGCAAATGCTTAAAGAAGAAGCCTTCCAAAGAAAAACAATTTCTTTTTATAGGTATGTTAACATTTCTAAACCCGACACTTTAAGGGATGAACTTTTTAAAACATGGACAGAGCTTAATTGCTTTGGGCGAATTTATATAGCCCACGAAGGCATTAACGCGCAAATGAGTGTGCCCGAAAATAATTGGGATGAGTTTGCCGAAAAGCTTGATCATATTGGGTATTTTAAAGATGTGCCGTTTAAACATGCTGTTGATGGGAACGGAAAATCGTTTTACAAACTCGTTGTGAAAGTTCGCGAGAAAATTGTGGCAGATGGAATTCATGATAAGAATTTTGACGCATCCAATACAGGAAGATATTTGAGCGCCCAAGAATTTAACACTGCCATTGAAGATCCCAATACAATAGTTATAGATATGCGCAATCATTATGAAAGCGAAGTGGGAAGATTTGATAGGGCTTTTTGCCCAGATGCGGATACGTTTAGAGAAGAATTGCCTTTGGTGATAGACCATTTAAAGGGGCAAGAAAATAAAAAAGTGGTAATGTATTGTACCGGAGGAATTCGTTGCGAAAAAGCAAGCGCTTATTTTAAGTACAAAGGCTTTAAAGATGTGCATCACCTTCATGGAGGTATCATTCAATATGCCAAAGAGGTAAAAGAACTAAAACTCGAAAGTAAATTCCGTGGAATAAATTTTGTGTTTGATGAGCGTATTGGCGAAAGGATCACGGAAGATGTTTTAAGCAACTGCCATCAATGCGGAAAACCTTGCGATGTGCATGTGAATTGTAAGAACGATGATTGCCATTTACTGTTTATACAATGTCAAGAATGTGCCAGAAAAATGGATGGCTGTTGCACACCTAGTTGCCAAGATGTGTTTCATTTGCCTTTAGAAGAGCAACGCAAATTGCGAAAAGGACGAATAAAGAACGGGCCTGAATGTTTAGCAGTTTACAAAAGTAGATTAAGGCCAAATTTGGCAGAAATATTAAAAAACGAATTGAAATAAATTATTTGAAATTGAGTCGCTCTATATTTTTATGTTCTATTATCATCTGTTTTAATACGGCGCTATACTCTCAAGGCAATTTTTTAAAAAAATACTTTCCAAAAGAAGAGTCCAATATTTTAAAAATGCACGAACTAGCTGTGGAAAATGATTCCGCTAAATTTTTTGAATTTGCCATATCATATAAATTTAAAGCCATATCAGAAAAAAATTACTCACTATTATGTTGTATATACGGTAAATATGCTGTGTATTATTTTATTCATAATAATTTAGAAATGGCATTAAGCTGTTATGACAGTTCACTCGCTCTTATTAAAAAAGAAAAATTACCTGAATACAATTATTACAGCGTTTACCAAAACCGTAGTGTCATCAAAAATCAAACGGAAGACTATTCGGGTGCCTTAGAAGATTATAAAAATACCGAAGCGCTCATTCTAAAATATAAAATAGGGGATCTTGGAAGCCTTTACTCTGGAATGGCTGCCTTATATGTCCTTGGGTTTGATGCTGAGAATGCTAAAACATATGTTTACAAAGCTATGCCTTTTGTTAAAGTTAGTAAAAATGTACAGCGCTATATAAAATTATTGAAGTCATTAAGTTCAGTATACTATTTAGAAAGTGAATTTAAACGCTGTGATAGTGTTATTGAAATTGCATCTAAACTTAGTAAAGAAAATAATCTTATGGTTGACTATGCAGAGTGCTTGTATGAATTTGCTAATAGTTTAAAAACTCAGAAACGATTTTCTGAAGTAAAACCGGTCTTCACAGAGCTTATTGAAGTGATTTCGGGGATTGGTGATACTGACTGGGAGCTTCAAGTGATGCTCGATTTGACAAGATTAAATTTGCAGTTAGGGGATAAACCTAGTGCAAAAAAATTATTACTTCTTGCAGAAAACATTAGCCCAAGTGAAGCAATGCCCGATATAGAGAAAATTGATATCTATCGGAACTTAGCCATAATATACGATAACCTTGGCCTTTATAAAAAAGCAACCGATGCTTTTAAAGAACATATGAAGTTTTCGGAAATAGGTAAAACAACAAGAAGCATTGCTGAATTAAGTAAGTTAACTAATGTTTACGCAAGAAAACAGGACTCTGTAAATACTGCCCTTGAAAAAGAATTTGTTGAACTTGCCAATATTCGCGAACAAGAAAAAGCAGATTATCAATTAAAACAACAACGGATTATTATCATTGTATCTATTATTGGGTTCATTATTGTAATAGGGTTTTCAGTGTCGCTTCTAAAAGCAAACCGAAATAAAGAAAAAGCCAATAAAGAAATTTCTTTTCAAAAAGGTTTGCTTACCGAAAAAAATAAAGAGATCACGGATTCGATCACTTATGCAAAGCGAATCCAACAATCATTACTTCCTCCGATAGAATTATTAGAGATATTATTACCTAAACACTTTTTAGTATACATGCCAAAAGATATTGTGAGCGGCGACTTTTTTTGGGCAAAGAAATTAAATGCCAATGAAGTGTTTGTTGCAGTTGCCGATTGCACCGGCCATGGGGTGCCCGGTGCTATGATGAGCGCCTTGAGTATTCAAAATTTAAATGAGCTTTCTACACAAACACGTTCAGTTTCGGAATTACTTTCTTTACTCAACATCAATCTTAAAAATACACTTAATCAAGATCAAGAAGGTTTTTCGAAAGACGGATTGGATATTTGTTTGTGCAAAATAAATACTAAAGAAAGAAAGATCACCTATAGCGGCGCCAACCGATCGCTTCAAATATTCAACGAAAAAGGTTTGAAGCAAGAAATAAAGGCTACTAAAACCGGAATTGCAGGACATACACTTGACAGCCAAATATACACTGAACATGAAGTTGTTTTAGGAGAGGGCGATATGGTGGTAATGTCAACCGATGGATTTGCTGATCAATTTGGGGGCACCGAAAATAAAAAAATAACAACTAAGCGATTTAAGGAATGGATGAGCGAGATCGTTTTTATTACTGATAAAAAAGCTGAGCTTGAGCAACGATTTAAAGCTTGGAAAGGAAGCAAAGATCAAATTGATGATGTTTGTGTTTTAGGATTTAAACTATAGAAGTTATCTCAAAAACGCCTCATTCAAAGAAAAAACGTTTAGAAAGGCAAAAAAACGTATTTTTGAGATGACTTCTTTATAACTTTGTCATATGCCAATTTACCATAAACTGGGTGATTTCCCACAAAAGCGCCACACCGTGTTTCAATCGAAACAAGGGAAGCATTATTACGAGCAATTATTTGGCACCGAAGGTTTCAATGGATTCTCCTCTTTGTTGTATCACACTCATCGCCCAACTCAGGTAAAAGAAATTTTGCGAAGTTACGATGTAACGCCTAAAATTGCCATTAATAAAAATATAAAGGCATTATTGTTAAGTGGTTTTCAAATTAAACCTACTTCTGACTTTTTAGAAAGCAGAAAAACGGTTTTAATGAACAGCGATTGCCTAATAGGATTGGCTGCACCGCAACATAGTATGAAGACTTACTTTTACAAAAACGCTGATGCAGATGAGCTCCTTTTTATTCATAAAGGAAAAGGAACGCTTCGTACCTTAATGGGCAATATTAAATTTGAATATGGCGATTATCTCATTATACCTCGTGGCATGATTTACCAAATGGCTTTTGAAACAACCGATAATCGTATTTTTTACGTGGAAAGTTTTTCGCCGTTTTATACACCAAAACGTTATAAAAATGCATCGGGTCAATTATTAGAACATTCTCCTTTTTGCGAACGCGATTTTAAATTGCCAACCGAATTAGAAACACATGATGAAAAAGGCGATTTTTTAATTAAAATTAAAAAAGAAGGGATGATGCATGATGTTGTTTATGCCACGCATCCATTTGATGTTGTTGGTTGGGATGGTTATAATTTTCCTTGGGGATTTTCGATTCACAATTTTGAACCAATAACTGGTCGTGTGCATCAACCGCCTCCGGTACACCAAACATTTGAAACGGCAACTTTTGTTGTTTGTTCGTTTTGTCCGCGCTTATATGATTATCATCCAAAATCTATTCCCGCGCCTTATAACCATAGTAATATTGATAGTGATGAAGTATTGTATTATGTTGATGGTGATTTTATGAGTCGCAATAACATTAAACAAGGCGATATAACTTTGCATCCAAAAGGTATACCTCATGGTCCTGCTCCAGGAGCAATGGAACGCAGCATTGGGCAAAAAGAAACACAAGAGTTAGCAGTAATGGTTGATACTTTTAGGCCACTAATGGTAACCGAAGACGCTATGAGTATTGATGATGGAAAATATTATAAGAGTTGGATGGAGTAATTAGTGATTAGTGAAGTAATGAGATCAAAGATTTTAAAAAATAAATTAGAATTACGTTCGTTAACGATGGCGATGTGGGGTTGATGTTTTAAACCACGGTCGCACTTCGACTGCGCTCAGGGCGACCTCCCAGCCGTCATCCTGAGCGCAGTCGAAGGAAAAGGCGAGTCAAAAAGGTCTCGGTACGACCTGACAAGCGAGAAATAAGTAATAATTCACTAGAAAAAAAATTATGGCAAAAGAAGTAAAAAATGTAGAGTACGGTTTAGAAAAAATATTTGAAGGGGCTCAAGATTTTCTTCCTTTATTAGGAACCGATTATGTAGAATTTTATGTGGGCAATGCAAAGCAATCGGCGCACTTTTATAAAACGGCCTTTGGTTTTCAATCGTTTGCTTATGCGGGATTAGAAACCGGATTAAAAGACCGCACATCGTATGTATTAAAACAAGATAAAATTCGTATTATATTAACTACCGCTTTAAAAAGCGATTCGCCCATTGGTGAGCACGTAAAAAAACATGGCGATGGCGTAAAAGTAATTGCGCTTTGGGTGGAAGATGCGCGCAAAGCATTTGAAGAAACAACAAAACGTGGCGCTAAAGTTTATATGGAACCAACCGTTGAAAAAGATGAGAACGGTGAGGTTGTTCGCGCAGGAATTTATACCTATGGTGAAACCGTGCATATGTTTGTAGAGCGTAAAAACTATAAAGGACAATTTTTACCGGGTTTTAGAGAATGGAAAAGCGATTATAATCCAACACCGGTTGGTTTAAAATTTATTGATCACATGGTTGGAAATGTTGGATGGAACCAAATGAACCCAACGGTTGAGTGGTACGAAAAGGTAATGGGCTTTGTAAATTTTTTAAGTTTTGATGATAAACAAATTCATACCGAATACTCTGCGTTGATGAGTAAGGTAATGAGTAATGGTAACGGAAGAATAAAATTCCCAATTAACGAACCTGCCAAAGGGAATAAAAAATCGCAAATAGAAGAGTATATTGAATTTTACGAAGGAGCAGGCGTACAACATTTAGCTTTAGCAACCGATGATATTATTAAAACCGTTACAGAGTTAAGGGCACGCGGTATCGAATTTCTACCTCCTCCCCCTCAAGCGTATTACGATGAAATTCCAAAACGTTTGGGTGTGCACCGCGATATGATGAAAGAAGATATTGCGCAATTGCAAAAGCTTTGCATTTTAGTTGACGCCGATGAAGACGGTTATTTATTACAGATATTTACAAAACCGGTTGAAGATCGTCCTACTTTATTTTACGAAGTAATACAACGCATGGGCGCAACAGGTTTTGGTGCTGGTAATTTTAAAGCTTTGTTTGAAAGCATTGAAAGAGAGCAGGCTTTGAGGGGAACGCTTTAACGTAAATGTTACACTGAGCGGAGTCGAAGGAGACGTCGAAGGGCATTCAAAAAATTAAAAGCCATCTTTTAAGGATTGCTTTTTACTAAAAAAACTTTCTACAGAATGTTCACAGAATTTAGAGATAGATTTGTTTAAATTTAAAATCAATAAATCATGAAGAAATTAAAAATGTTAGTGATGGTATTGCCGATGATGGCTATGCTATCTTGCGAAAAAGAATGTCTGGACCGTAAAGACAAGGATGAGAATGAAAGACAGATAGCCATAACTGAGCTTCCTAAAACTGTAACCGAGGGCATCCAGGCACAATTTGTAGGTGCCGAATTATTAGAGGCGGATGAGATCACGCAAAAGAACGGAAGTTTAACTTACGATGTGGAGATTAAATACAGCGGAAGTAAAATGGAAGTGATGTATGATGCTGAAGGAAAATACCTTGGTGAAGAAAAGGATGGTGAAGATGGAGAAGATAAGGATTGATCAAAATTGATGTTAAATAAAAAGCCATCTTTAATAGATGGCTTTTTTTCTAAACAATTTCTTCAAATTCCTTAACCAGCCCAACTTCCTTCGCCTTATTAAATAACAAATTAACTGCATTCATCCCTACTTCTCCAAGATCAATAGAAAATTCGTTCACGTAAAGTGCAATGTGTTTTTTCATGATTTCTTCGCTCATCTCTTGCGCATGTTTTTTTACGTAAGGCATCGCACTCTCAGGATTAGCAAAGGCAAATTGTACGCTTTGCTTAATAAGACTTCCGATTTCATTTCTCGTTTCTTCACTCAATGCTTTCGATGCAACAATGCCACCTAAAGGGATTGGGGCATGAATCAAACCGTCCCAAAATTCGCCTAGGTCGCACACTTTTTTTAAGCCTTTTTGCTCATAGGTAAATCTGTTCTCGTGAATAATTAATCCGGCATCAAATTTTCCATTTATCACAGCATCTTCAATTTCATTAAAAATCAATTCGGTTTTATTAATAAGTTTTGGATAAGCTATACTTAACAAGAAATTTGCTGTAGTTAATTTACCAGGAATGGCAATGCTCTTAATTTCATTTTCAGGATCTTTTATTTCCTTTTTGGAGATGAGTAATGGTCCACAATTAAACCCTAAGGCGCTTCCACTTTTCAATAAGGCGTATTTATCCAACACATAAACTAAGGCATGATAGCTTAATTTTGTAACAGGCAATTTTCCTTCCATGGCCCATTTGTTGAGTGTTTCAACATCTTCCAAAATTGGTTCAAATGAATAATTCCCTGTATCAATTTTTTTGTGTACAAGTGCGTCGAAAATAAAACAATCGTTTGGGCAAGGCGAATATCCGATCTTAATATGTTTCAAATAATTCGGTTAAAATAGTCAGAACTTTAGCGTTGAGATTTGAAATCGCTAATTTTATTTCCCATTTACTTTTATCGCGTTTCTCTACATAATTTGAAACGGCTCGAATTTGTGTATAATTACTTACACTTTTGCAAGCAGCAAAAAACGCTGCGCCTTCCATGCTTTCTACGTCAGGGGAAAATAATCTTTTTGCGCGTTCAATACTTTCTTCGTTGCCATGAACTCTATTTACGGTGATGCCCTTCACAGTTTTAAGCTCGGCTATTTCTTTTGAGCGCATGATCCATTTGTTATCATAAACGCTGGTTCCGCTCAATTCAAGATCTTTGTATTTTATAAACTCGTCGCCATCTTCTGCTCCCATCTCGCACAATTCGTCTTTGGTAACGTTAACTACTTGCCCTAATTTTAAATGCGTATCAAAGGCTCCGCAAATTCCTACATTAATAATGGCATCGTAAATGTTGTGCGAATTCCTTCCTATATGATAGGCTGTATTTACCATGCCTACTCCGGTTATCAAAACCGACAGCTGACGCGATTCGGTGATGTACGAATCTACCAAACCATCGCCGGTTAAAATGATAGAATATTTTTCTAACAAAGGTTGAACTTCGAAAGGTGTGGCGGCTACTATGAGAATGTGTGGCATTTGTAGCGCTAAGTTACATATATTTCTTTTAACCACAGAGCACATAAAGAAGCACGGAGGTCACAAAATTATCAACTATCAACCTCGTGTTCTCTGTGAAAAAACTAAGTTTTCTCTGTGGTTACTGCCTCCTAAAACCTTATATTTGCGCCATGGTTTACTTAACTCGCCACGAGCATTTTAATGCCGCGCATAAATTATCAAATCCTAACTGGAATAAAGAAAAGAATGCAGAAGTTTTTGGAAAATGCGCCAATGAAAATTGGCATGGACATAATTACGAATTAATGGTTACTGTTAAAGGAGAAGTAGATCCTGAAACAGGTTTTATAATGGATGCTAAATTATTAAGCCAATTAATTACAGAACGTATTACCGAAAAATTGGATCACAGAAATTTAAATATGGATGTTCCATTTTTAAAAAACAAACTCCCTAGTACTGAAAATTTGGCTATGGCTATTTGGGAACAGCTAGAGCCACATTTACCAAAACAAGTGAAGCTTCATTGTATTAAACTTTACGAAACTGCGAGGATTGGCGTTGAGTATTTTGGCGGGAAGTAAAACCTAATTTGTTTGCTTTGAAAACTTGTTGTTTGCTAAATTCACAAAAAGCTTTTCTGTAAAATAATTTAATTCTGCTTCCCAAGCAAAAGCGCCAATGATAGAAGTTGCTTATATCTAGTCGGCCCTCAAAAACTCTGTAAGCCTTGTTATTATTGTGTTTATTTAAAAATAGTCCTATAAAAATCTACCAAAAAAAGTAAAAAAGGATTAAAAAAGCGGCAGATATTTTTTAGTGCAAACTAAACCCTAA
>JAWXAS010000106.1:0-45331 GCA_034439635.1 Bacteroidota bacterium
ACCTTTATAAGTTTGCTCACCTACTGAACCAGTACCTTGTTCTAATTTACCCATACCCTCTGTAATAGGAACCGGAGTTCCACCTGCCCCAGAAGCAGAGTCAGCATTTAATAATACCTGCATCATATCAGCTGTCATCGCACTTGATGAAGCAGCTAAGAAGATATCTGCCTTATAAGGCTGTCCTTGTTGGATATAGGAAGAAGGAGCAATTACTTTTGCATTTAACTTGTCAAATTTGATCGCTAATTTACCACTCGCAGCACTATACTCACCCAAAATTTCAGCTTCAAGGTTTTTCAAGTCCGCTTGCATTTTATTTAAGTTAGTAATAACGGCAGCTTCTGGTAAGTGATAGAAATTCTCTACATGCCATGTCATTTTGATACCGTCTTCTTCAGCACCACTATCATGAGGCTTCATGTCGGTGAATTTCTTCTTTAAGTTGGTATAGATCTCTGGCAAGAATTTTGTCTTATTTTCAGCCTGCATTCCATCTAACTGAGCAATTAATCCATCCATTAATTTGTCCATTTTACCACGCAATTCTAAAGCTGAGTTTGGTTTGTTCTCAGGAGTTGCAGCATCGCTACCTATCAACACGTAAGTTGGCATATCATAATCATCTAATTTAGCTGCAAACCTAAGTTGCATAGTGTCTCCACCACCCAATTTTTCAGTTTGTTCGTATACAACTTTCTTTAGATTATCGATATATTTAACAACTTCATCAATCTTTAGTTCAGCTTCTTGAGCTTTATCGTAATATGGCTTTGCAGCCGGGTTACCGTTTATAGTATTTTGAAAAGCCTCCATTACACGCTTATTATTAGCGGTAAGGTTCTTCTTACTTTTCTCCATGCTCTCGTTCACAGTAACGTAACCTTTCAAAATTTGTTTTGATACATTCATAGCCAGAAGTGCCGTTAGTACCAGGTACATCATCCCGATCATCTTCTGCCTAGGGGTTTCTTTGCCTCCGCCCATTTTGTTATAGTTTCTTTAAAAGTTAAAAATCAATTTCTTTTATAAACGTAATAATCCCATAACACTTAAAGGTTACGGGCTTATTACAAAATAATTACTTGTTGTAATTCATTGCACTTAACATGTTGCCATAAATTGTATTCAAGGCAGTTAAGTTACCAGACAATGACGACATTTCTTGACGATACTTACGAGTATCTTCTACTGAATCGTGAAGATTCTTCATTAGATCATGTAATCCGTCGTAGAATTTATTAGTTGCATCTAAATGGTCTTTACTACCTTGTAATTGCAATTCGTAAGTTGCATTTAAAGCAGAAAGATTCTTAGAAACTTTATTTAAAGACTCACCAATAGAATAACCTGCATCGTTTGAGTTTGCAAGATCTTCCATTGATTTAGCAGCATTTTTATATGTATCAGCTAAAGTAGAAACGTTAGCAGAAGCAGATTTTACATTATTAACGTATTCGCTAGTTGCAGAGTGTGCATCGCTAATATCGCCAATTTTGTTTGCTGAATCGCTTAATGTTTTCATTCCTGCACCTAAGCTTTCTATCAAATCCGGTCCGATCTTAGCTTCTTCCAACATTTTATCTAATTGTTGAGAAACAGGTAAACCGTTATGAGTTTCTGGTTCCTCATGACCCATACCTGCTAATTCAGGATAAGCTAAAGTCCAATCAACCTCTTCGTGTGGAATATCAATTCCAAATAAACAAAATAATACAGCCTCTGTACCAAGTCCGCCAATAAGGGCTGCGGAAGCTCCAGGCCAGTGCATAATTTTAAATAAAGCTCCAATAATTACGATAGAAGCGCCAAAGCAGGACGCTAAGTGCAACCATCTTTTAAACCCTTGTACTTTTCCTAATTTACTCATAGTGATGTGTGTGTTTTGTGTTTGTTAGTGATTCGGTTATTTGTGTTTTTTGTTTGTGTTTAAAATTTTCTGCTAGATCTCATCTCCTTTGGCACGACCTAAATAAGTCATAACATTTCGGAAACCTAGGTAACATTTAGCAGTATCTTGATATTCGTAGGTACGAGTACTGGTTTGTAGATAATATCCTACATCTTTCCAACTACCGCCACGAATAACTTTACGCTTCAATACGTTTGCGTCTTTATCTTGCGCCTCATATACATAATCAGGGTTAAGATCATGTTGGAAATCGTAAGCCGACTCATCGTAAGCGTTACTTGTCCACTCTGATACGTTACCTGCCATGCAATATAAACCGTAATCGTTAGGGTTATAAGAATAAATATACACTGAGTGGAATCCACCGTCATCTATATACGATCCACGCATAGGTTTAAAGTTTCCTAAGAAACAACCACGTGAGTTACGAATATAAGGACCACCCCAAGGGTAAGGAGACTTATCTAGACCACCACGAGCAGCATATTCCCACTCTGATTCAGTTGGCAAACGGAAATCGTTCACGATAGATTGACCAGTACCCATTAAAAAGTTATTCAACAATAATGATCTCCAAATAGAGAAGGCACGAACTTGTTTCCAAGTTACACCTACAACAGGATAATCATCATAAGCAGGATGCCAGAAATACATATTAGTTAAAGGCTCGTTGAATGAGTATGTATAATCATGAACCCAAGCTAAAGTATCAGGGTATACGTTAATTACATCTTTAATAATGAAAACCGAACGGTCAACACCATTTCTTACACGCTCACGGTAATTACCTGCTCCAATTGATTCTTGATCTTTTACATTATAAGTACCAAGTGTTTTACTGTCTTTTGCAGGGTCGCCTACTTGTGTAGAAACTCCACCCGGCGCACCATTTTGTCCATCATTTAAATGAACACCATTCATATAATCCGCTTTTTTATAATCATGCGCTGCATCTTGTACGTCTGCCGACTTATTTCCGCGGAAACGATTAGTTTTAGAAGCGGCTAATTTTATATCAATACGGTAGTATTCATAATTCAGTTTACGTGTATCAATTTCTTTACGGTTGTAAAAACGCTCACCTTCCGGTAAGTACATTGGTTGAAGATCGGCACGATAATCGTCGTCACCACTTTCCCAATTGATCTTCTTGTCCCAGTTGATATATGGATCCTGAAGGTTGTTATCACCTTTGAAAATTGGCCATGCAGCCAAGTAATCATCTTGCGAAATCTGAAACTCTTCAGCCTCACCGTTAGAACCATAAGCCAATAATTTACGGGCTATAGAGTCGCGAACCCAATAAACGAATTGGCGGTACTCATTGTTTGAGATCTCAGAATCATCAATGTAAAAGGCTTGCACCGATACCATTTTTGATTTAGTAGTGTGCGCCATTGGAGCTTCCTCATCGTCCGGACCCATGTGGTACGATCCCATAGGGATATAAAGCGTTCCAAACGGATCTGGTTGATACCATTTTTCACGGCCTACTACGCCAACCAATTCAGCACTGTGAGTGTTACAGCCAACAATAACGGCCATAAACGAAGCTAATATCAGTAGTCTTTTCATATACTTTCTTTTTATAACACTGCTTTTTTTAAAGGTTACAAACTCAAGATGTTAAAGAGTTATTAACAATTGTTGTTAGCAGTAAGTGGCTTTAACGGTTGATAGTTAAAAAGGTTTCGTTTTTAAAACAATTAGTTCAAAAATCTCTCGTCGCCATAACTTGCCATTTTTTTCTTCGTTATAGGATAGCAAACTCCCAATGTAATTTCATGAGTACCACCAGAATAGCCTTTAATTTTAGATAGTGTATAGTCGTAAGAGTAAACACCTTTAACAGACATTCCTTTTGGCGTAAAGTGTTGATAACCAATCATTGGAGCAACTGCATCCGTATGACGGTAAGTTATACCTGCAATTACTTTTTGATCCCACATATAAGTTAAGTTAGCATCTATTACTGTGGCATTTACGTCAGAACGAACCATAATATTAGGAATGATCTCATTTCTTGGATCTAAAGCAAAATGATAACCGGCTTGAATATAATAGTGACGAGTTACTCTGTATTGAACGCTATCAGTTCCAGATGATTTTAGCAATTGAGCAGGTAAGTGACTTGAAGATATTCCAACATACATTTTACGAGGAATTGAATAAAAAGCTCCAAAACCAACGTCGTAAGTTAACTTATTCAAGGTTGGATTTGTACCATAAAGGTTTGTACCGTCACCATAACCACCAGGGATTGTATTGTCAATTGAACCAACATCCGGCGGGATCCAGTTCTCGCTAACTTGCTTTTGTAACATACCAAGGTCTAATCCAAAGCCTAAGGTTCCTCCCATAAGATTCATATTGTAAGCAACAGGAATACGAAGGAATAATGTTTGAATAGGTCCGATCTTATCCATCATCACGTTTAAACCAACACCAAGTGGTGTTTCAGGTAAACGCATGTCTGCTGTTAAAGCGAAAGATTGCGGTGCACCAGGGAAGTTCGTCCATTGTTGACGGAAGTGTAATACTCCGCAAATATTTCCTGAGTTTCCAGCGTATCCAGCATTGTACATCAGTTTATTGTTCATGAACTGGGTAAACTGAGGATCTTGTTGTGCCATCACAACGCCCGAAAAGCCTACTAACAGAAGACTAACTTTGGTAAGTAATTTTCTCATATTTTTTTCATTAAATAATTGATAGTACACTTTCACTCAATGTACTTAGGCTGCTAAATTAGCTAAAGTATATTAAAAAACAAATAATAGGGAAAGTATTTTGTTAAAATTTTAACATTTAAAACGCTAAATTAGACGGAATTAGGCTCTATTCAGACTTAATCACCATTTGGTGAGTATTGCGGCTTTTTTGCTCCATTAAAACCACTTTATTTTCGGATAGCTTGTTAACGATATCATTGTCGTAATTTCTGATCGTCATCAACTGCACATTTTGGTTGTAAAGCACCTTGAATTGAAATTGTAGTTCTTCGATGAGTGGTTTTATTTTAAAATCATCCTCATCTACACAAACGCTGAAGCTTATTGCTGAATTTTGCATCATATTTACTTTTACACCGTGCTTAGAAAATATAGCAAAAATATTACTCAAATTATCTTCTGCGATGAAACTAAAATCTTTGGGTTGAATAGAAATTAGGATCTGATCTGTTTTGAAAATATAGCTTGTTACATTTAAACGCTGATCGGATTCTTTGATCACAGTTCCCTCTTCCTCTGGTTTTAAAAACGACCTTACAAAAAGCGGGATTCCCTTATTTTGCAAGGGCTTTATGGTTTTTGGATGGATCACTGAAGCGCCGTAATACGTTAACTCGATGGCATCATGGTATGTGAGTTCTTTTAATTTTTGCGTATTCTTAAAATATTTTGGATCGGCATTAAGCACTCCGGGAACATCTTTCCAAATGATAACGCGTTCGGCATTTAAAAAATAAGCAAGCAGTGAAGCTGTGTAATCGCTTCCTTCTCTCCCCAAGGTAGTGGTATAATTTTCAGAAGTTCCTCCGATGAATCCTTGTGTAATTACAATTTTATTTTTTTTGAGTAACGGCTGTAATTGATCCTGTAGTATTTTTTCGCTCAACTCATAATCAACTTTTCCTTCGCGATACGTATTATCAGTTTGAATAATTCCACGGGCATCTATCCATTGATTTGTAATTCCAATTTGGTTAAGATACGCCGAAACAATTTTTGTAGAGAGCACTTCTCCTAATGAAACTATTTGATCGTAATGATGATTAAATGTAAAGGCGGGCAATTCCTCAATGGCCCAAAGCATTTCGAGAAATACATTTTCGAGATCGTTGTAAATAGGATTGGACAAATTTGGAATTAATTTTTTTACAATATCGAAGTGATACTTTTTTACTTCTTCAAAAACCTCCATTATGTTTGGGGTTTTAAAAAAATAAGCTTTTACCAATTCTTCCAATTTGTTGGTTACTTTACCCATGGCCGAAACCACCACAACAGTGGGTTGTTGCGCATGTTTTTTTAATATTCTTCCAACATTTATAACTGCTTCAGCATCTTTAACTGAGGCACCACCAAATTTAAATACTTGCATGTGTTTGTTGTCTAATACCAATAATATAATTTAAGCCAATATACTTGTTCTTTTTCATCAATACCTCTTAAAAAATTGTTCCGTAGACAGAGCTATGCAACGATTTTTTTAAATCGTTTTGATAAAAAAAATCACTTCGCATCTTTAAACTAAATCATATATATATTTGGTATAAATTTAAGTGATTTCCAATTGAATGAAAAGTTTGCTGTTACATTTATCCACAAATTACCGGAAATAAAAAACCCCGACTTTAAGGTCGGGGCTCTTTTTTTAAAAAATATTATTTAGTCTGGTTAGGCACTTGGTTGTTTTGCCCTTGTTGCTGTTGTTGAGGCAATGGTGCAGCCGTAGAAGCACGATTTTTTACTTTCGACATTGAATCCTCTTCAGAAACCTCAGAAGTTCCGGTATTTTTTGGAGCTAATGCAATGCTCAAAAAGAATAAACTGATAGCTAAACCCCAGGTTAATTTTTCAATAACCTCTGTTCCGCGCTTAACACCCATAATTTGGTTTGCCGCACCAAACTGACTTTGGATACCACCACCTTTTGAATTTTGTATCAATACCACTAAAATAAGTAGCACACAAACTATTACTATTAAAATTGAGAAGATCATGACGTTTTGTTTTTATTTATCTTTCCTTAATTCTTCAATAAGGGATGCAAAGTAAGCACTTTTATTTGGATATTTCAAACTTAAGATCTGGTAGGCACGGATAGCCTTGTTAACATTTCCTTGAAGGGCGTATATCTTGGCTAGGGTTTCGGTTACAAGCTCCTCATTTTCAAGCAAACTCTCCTTTGCTTTTTGGTCGGCAACGAAGAATTTAGTGTCTTTATTTAACTTTATTGAGGTAGGATTATTATCGATTATTTTATCAATCAACTTCTTTTGCTTCGCCTTTTTTTGCTGATCCTGAACACTTGCCCTCTTAGTTTCCTGCCTATCCTCACTTGTTTCAGTTTCGTCAACATCGCCTTCATTTTTTTGGTTGATGTATTTTATCCACTGAGCAAAATTAGCACCTACAGGCCATGGAATATCCTTTTTATGCGCTGTATTTGTATGCAGGATCTCTTTTTCTACAAAAGCTTCTACAACATCTTTTTGAATTTCTCTTTCCACCTGTTCGTTGATGTCGATCTTCTTTGTTTGAATTTTCTTGGTGTCCACTTCAACAAGCTCAACGTCCGTTTTATTGATCTGCTTATCTTCTGGTAACTCTAAAATTACAAGGTCAGATTCAACTTTTACAAGTTTCACTTCTTCCTTTATCTCAACAGGTTTATTAGCGTACAGTAATTCATATAAATGATTTCTGCTTACCGCAACAATAGCTGTTTTTTTAATGGAGCGTTGAAAAGCCGAAGCATCATTTCGTTTAGAAGAGATAGCATACAGCAAATGTGCAGTTTGAAAATACGGAAATTCCTGAGTGAGTTTTTCCAATTCAGGCAAGTTCACATTCACTAACTGTGCAGGATCTTTTAAATATGAATATAGTTTTCTTGAGTTCAGCTTACCAGTTATTGAATGCCTTATTAAAAATATCTTCGGTTAATTGTCGGTTTATTTCCTGCATCAACTCCGATTCTTTTGAGGATAAACTCGCATTGCTTGAGTAATCGGCAAAGCGCGAAAAAGTTTGGTCAAAGTTCTTTGTCTCATCAAATTTATTGAAATATTTAACGCTCACAACAATGGTCAAACGATTTGAGCCTGCTTTATCCGAAGCTTGAATTGCTACCGGAGCAACATTATAATCAACAATTGATCCTTCAAATGAAAGATCACCATTTTGTTTCATCAATGCTAAATTGGTTTGCTGAGAAACAACATCACGTAATTTTTCGGTAAATATTTGTGATAAACTAGGAGGGGCTAAAGAAGAGTTATTTGTAAAAAAAGCCACCGAAACCGTTTTGGCTTCGGCAGGAATTGAAGCGCCATTTAATGAAATACGTGGTTTGCAAGAAGACAAAATAGCAATTATTGCTATCATCAAGGCAAATCCGAATCTCATTATAAAAGTGTTCATTTTTTTATTCTACGATACTGTATTCGTTTATTTTTCTGTACAAAGTTCTTTCGCTGATACCTAATTCTTTTGCTGCGTATTTGCGTTTTCCTTTGTGTTTACGCAATGCCTTTTTGATCATGTCCTTTTCCTTATCTTGCAACGAAAGCGTTTCTTCTACTTCAATTGTTTGTCCCGAATTTGAATTTTGGATCACCGGTTTATGAATAGTAATGGTTCCATTTGATCCATTATGTTCTTCGTTATGAAATATCACATCTTCTTTTGGAAGAACATTAACTGACCCGCCTGAATTCACAATAATATCATGAACAACTGATTTAAGATCGTTCACTTCTTTTTTAAGATCAAGAATGATTTTATAGAACAGGTCGCGCTCCTTAAAATCTCCGCTTAAGGCCGATCCACCGGAAGTTCCATCAGCCTTAACAAGAACTGGCAAATTATTAGAGTTGTATTGCGGCAAATATTTCAATAAAATTTCCGCATTTATCTCGCGGTTTTTTTCGATGATGCAAATTTGTTCGGTGATATTTTTCAACTGCCGAATATTTCCGGGCCAAAAATAATTGGTTAACACTTGCTCGGCATCGGCTGTGAGTTTAACTACAGGCATCCGATATTTTGTTGAACAATCATTCGAAAATTTCCTGAATAATAAATGAATGTCTTCTTTACGCTCGCGTAAGGGCGGTAAAAAAATTGGCAGCGTATTTAAACGATAATAAAGATCTACACGGAATTTTTCGCGTTCAATAGCTTGGTAAAAATTAATATTGGTGGCGGCAACAACCCTTACATCTGTTTTTTGAACTTTACTGCTTCCTACTTTAATAAATTCGCCGGTTTCTAAAACGCGCAATAAACGCGCTTGTGTTGAAAGGGGCAACTCCCCTACTTCGTCTAAAAATATAGTTCCGCCATTGGCTACTTCAAAATACCCTTTACGTGCTTCCAAAGCTCCTGTAAACGCGCCTTTTTCGTGACCAAACAATTCACTGTCTATAGTTCCTTCGGGTATAGCGCCACAGTTTACTGCAATGTAAGGGCCGTGTTTACGAGTGCTGTACTGATGTATTATTTGCGGAAAAACTTCCTTCCCTGTTCCGCTTTCGCCGTTAATTAAAACGTTGAGGTCTGTAGGTGCTGCTTGCAAAGCAATTTCAATGGCTCTTTCTAAAAGGGTGTTATGGCCAATGATTGAGAATTTATTTTTTATGTCGCTGATATTCATTTTAAACAACTTTTCCTATAAGAGTGCTGCTTGTGCACTGGCCAACCAATACATTTACATACTCTCCTTTTTTATGATTCCCTTTTGGAAAAACAACGACTGAGTTCTGAGAATTTCTTCCCATCAGCATATCTTCCGATTTTTTTGAGAACCCTTCAATTAATACTCTATGAATTTTCCCTAAACCTTCTTTTGTTCTTATACCACTGTGCAAACGTTGCAGATCTACTATTTCGGCCAAGCGTTTACGTTTAACATTTTCCGGAACATCATCTGCATATTTACGCTCAGCCAATGTTTTTGGGCGTTCGCTATACATGAACATAAATGCAAAATCATACTGTACTTCTTCCATCAAACTCAAGGTTTCCTTGTGTTCATCATCTGTTTCTGCGCAAAAACCGGAAATAATATCTGTACTTATACCACAATCAGGAATAACTTTTCTTATGGATGCAATTCTTTCTTTGTACCACTCGCGTGTATAACCGCGATTCATCATTTCCAATACTTTTGAGCTTCCGCTTTGCACCGGTAAGTGAATATTATTGCAAATGTTTTCGTGTTTAGCCATCATATAAAGTACATCATCGGTCATATCCTTTGGATGCGATGTTGAAAAACGAACGCGCAGATCGGGATCAACCAATGCTACCTTCTCCAATAATTGTGCAAAATTTATAGCACTTGCTTTTTGCTCTTCAGTTAAGATCTCTTTTTTCAATCCTCCCCCAGCCCATACATAAGAATCAACATTTTGACCAAGCAAAGTAACTTCTCTGTAACCTGAATCAAACGCTTCTTTAGCTTCATTTACAATACTTTCCGGATCACGACTTCTTTCTCTTCCTCTTGTAAAAGGTACAACGCAAAAACTACACATATTGTCGCACCCGCGTGTAATACTTATAAATGCAGAAACACCATTGCTGGTAAGTCTTACCGGAGTAAGATCGGCGTAAGTTTCTTCTTTACTTAATATAACATTGATAGCTTTTCTTCCATCTTCTGCCTCTTCAATTAAATTGGGGAGATCACGATAAGCATCTGGTCCAACAACAATATCTACAAGTTTTTCTTCTTCTAAAAATTGCGTTTTTAATCGCTCGGCCATACAGCCCAAAACACCAACAAGGGCTTTTGGATTTTTCAACTTAACTCTCTTAAAATCGTTCAAACGATTACGCACCCGGGCTTCCGCTGCATCACGAATAGCGCATGTATTCACAAGGATAAGGTCGGCATCTTCAAAATTCTTAGTTGTAGTATATCCTTTATCTATTAATATAGAAGCAACAATTTCGCTATCGGCAAAATTCATTTGACAACCGTAGCTCTCTAAAAACAGCTTTTTTCCGTTTGAAACTATGGGTTTACCATCTAAACTGGGTTGAGGTTTAACCAAAAGTACCTCACCTTGCTTCGATTCGTCAATTATTTTGTTTTCGAGCTCCATTTAAAATTATTCGGGACGACAAATTTACTCAATTTAATGACAAAATGACAGAATTTAACTCTTTTTTGGGCTTTTTATGCCTTGATTTCAACGATTGACCTAAAATTTTGGAATTTGTCTTTTAAATTTTATTCCTTTGCCAAAAATTTTTTACAGCACTATTAATCAAATGAGTAAAAATCTAGTTATCGTTGAGTCACCCGCAAAAGCTAAAACTATAGAGGGATTTTTAGGGAAAGATTTCACGGTTAGGTCGAGTTTTGGACACGTAAGAGACCTTGTAAAAAAGGGCTACGGCGTAGATATTGAGAATAATTTTGAACCTACTTACGAAGTACAACCCGAAAAAGAAAAGGTAATTGCCGAATTAAGAAAGCTAAGTAAAAGTGCCGATATGGTATGGCTCGCATCCGATGAGGACCGCGAAGGGGAAGCAATTAGCTGGCATTTATTTGAATCTCTTGATTTAGATAAAAAGAAAACAAAACGCATTGTTTTTCATGAGATCACAAAACCGGCCATTGAAAAAGCGATACAAAATCCTCGCGAAATTGATGTGAATTTAGTGAATGCTCAGCAAGCGCGTAGAATTTTAGACAGACTAGTTGGTTTTGAATTGTCGCCTATATTATGGCGCAAAGTTCGTCCGAGTTTGTCGGCAGGTCGTGTTCAATCAGTAGCTGTTCGTTTAATTGTAGAGCGCGAAAGAGAAGTTCAGAATTTTAAGAGCACAAATCATTTTAAAGTTACAGCGCAATTTCAGGTAGATAAATCCATTTTAAAAGCAGACTTAGATCAACAATTTAAAACGGAACCAGAAGCTCAAGCATTTTTAGAAAAATGTAAAAATGCGATCTACACTATTAATACGTTAGAAACAAAACCTGCAAAACGCACACCTTCTGCACCTTTCACAACATCTACTTTACAACAAGAAGCTGCTCGTAAATTAGGATTTAGTGTTTCGCAAACCATGGTGGTAGCGCAACGTTTGTACGAAGCAGGAAAAATAACCTATATGCGTACGGATAGTGTAAACCTATCGGAAACCGCATTAACACAGGCTCGCGAAGCGATCACAAAAAACTGGGGTGCTAAATATCACTTTCAACGCACTTATAAAACAAAATCAAAAGGCGCTCAAGAAGCTCACGAAGCTATTCGTCCTACTTATATTAATGTAAGCGAAATTGAAGGTGAGCGTAATGAGCAACGCTTGTACGAGTTAATCTGGAAACGCACAATTGCCAGTCAAATGGCAGATGCTGAATTAGAGAGAACAACTGCAAAAATTGGCATCAATACTACTAAAGAACAATTTACTGCAAAAGGTGAAGTATTGAAATTTGACGGTTTCTTGAAAGTTTATATTGAAAGTTCAGACGATGATGAGGACGAGGAAGAAAATTCATCGATGCTTCCTCCAATAAAACAAGGAGATAAATTAAATCTTTCGGAAATTATAGCGATGGAACGTTTTACACATCATCCACCACGTTATACTGAAGCTAGTTTGGTAAAAAAATTAGAAGAATTAGGAATTGGAAGGCCGAGTACATATGCGCCAACTATTAGCACAGTTCAAAAACGAAATTATGTTGAGAAAGCCGATCTACAAGGGCAATTACGTAGTTACGCCGTATTGAACTTTAAAGCCAATGCCATTAAAAAAGAAATAAAAACAGAAACAACCGGAGCAGATAAAAGTAAATTACTTCCAACAGATATTGGAATGGTAGTGAACGATTTTCTACTTCAACATTTTCCGGATATTTTAGATTTTCATTTTACGGCCAAGGTTGAAGAAGAGTTTGATGAAATTGCAGAAGGAAAAATAAGCTGGCAAAAAATGCTGAAAGCGTTTTATACACCTTTTCATAAAACTGTTGAAAGTACCATAGATAGTAGTGAGCGCGCAAGCGGTGAAAGGGAATTAGGAAAAGATCCGGTAAGTGGTAAAAAATTAATTGTTCGTATTGGACGTTTTGGTCCGTTAGCACAAATTGGCGAAACTAACGAAGCTACAGGAGAAAAAGCAAAATTTGCAGCACTTCGTAAGGACCAGCGTATGGAAACTATTACGCTGGATGACGCTCTATTATTATTTAAAATGCCACGTATTGTTGGAGAGTATGAAGGTAAAGAAATGAAAGTGGGCATTGGAAGATTTGGTCCTTATGTAGTGCATAACAATGCATTCACATCTTTAGGAAAAGATAATGACCCATACACCGTTGAAGCTGATAAATTAATTGAATTAATTACGGCAAAACGTGAAAAGGACGCTGCAAAAATCATTCGTACATATCCTGAGAACGCAGATTTGAAAGTATTGCACGGCCGATGGGGGCCATGTATTGTTTTAGGAAAAGAATTCTTTAAGATTCCTAAAGATAAAGAACCTGTTAAATTAACTTTTGATGATATTGTTACTATCATTGGCGGACAAGAAGCTTACGAAGAAGCAGTGATCAACGCGAATAAAAAATTTGGAAGTAAGCCAACTAAAAAAGGAAAAGCTAAAAAAGGTAAGGCAGCTCCTGCAAAAGCAGTAGCAAGTAAAGAAGTAAAAAAAGCAGTTGCCAAAGTTCCAGCAAAAAAAGTTCCGGCCAACAAAGTAGCTGCGAAAAAACCGGTTAAATCTGCAACGAAAGCTCCTGTAAAGAAAGCAGCTCCAAAAAAAGCAGCTAAGAAAAAGAAAAGATAAGTGAATATTCATTATAGAAAACCGTTGTGATATATCGCAACGGTTTTTTTATTTTACGGGAATTAACTACCTTTAAATTAAAGAATGCCAAAACTAGACAGGACATATTCAACAATTTACAACTTTAATAATGCTAAAAAGGAAATCGAAAACTATAAAGACTTTTCGATTGAACAATTATTCGACGTGTTTAACTACCTAAATAGCGTGGCATTCAATTACTCCATTAAAAATCCACCAAAAATGGATAAAACTGTTTTTAGTTTTAGATAATGGCAAATATTTTAAATGAAGATTTTCGGAAGTTTATAAAAGCCCTAAATAAAACGGAAGTTAAGTACGTGTTAGTTGGAGGATACTCGGTTATCTATTATGGATATCCCAGAACAACCGGTGGTTTAGATATTTTTGTTGAAGTAAGCGATGAAAATTACTTAAGACTAACAAAAGTATTCTCTGTTTTCAAAATTCTTGTTTTTGATATGACAAAAGAGAATTTTTTGAATAACTCGGCTTTCAATGTTTTTTCGTTCGGAAGACCACCTGTTTCAATAGAAATACTTAAGGAAATTAGCGGATTGACCTTTAGTGAAGTAAGCAAAAACGCAATACTTGTTGAGTTTGAAGGCATCAAAATGAAAATCATTCATTTTAATGACCTTATTAAAAATAAAAAAGCATCAGGAAGACCAAAGGATCTAAATGATGTTGAAAATTTTGACAAAAAAACCCTAAAATTATTTTTTCACGTATTCATTTTACTATTTTTATCCTTATGAAAAAGATCCGTTTAATTTTGCTTACACTTTTTTCTAATGCAAGTTTCTCGCAAAACACTTTTGTAATTAGCGATGTTCATTTAATTCCAATTAGCACTAATACTATTTTGGAACATCAAGACGTTTACATTAAAGATGGAGTTATTGAAAAAATTGAAGCCCATAAAACTACAGCAACTCCCGGATATAAAATTTTAAAAGGCGCCGGAAAATATATGATGCCAGGCCTTGCCGATATGCACGTGCACTTACCTGATGGCAGCGAACCACTTACCAAACAACAAGCATACGATTATTATTTACAAACCGGCGTAACAGTTTTACGCAGTATGCGCGGAGAAAAATTCCACCCTGCACATCGCGATAGCATTGCAAAGGGATGGATCAAGGCTCCAAAGTTATATATTTCAAATCCTTTGCCTGAGTTGGATAGCTTATTAAACAAAAAACGCCTCAAAATTTTTATTGCCGAGGTAAAGAACAATACATACGATTTTGTAAAATACATCAATGGCGTTAGCGAGAACAAAATGATGGAAATTGCCAAAGTTCTTAAAAGCAACAAAATTGTAATTGCAGGACACGTTTACAAAGATCTTAGAACAAGTATAAAACTTGGATTCAAGTCTATTGAGCACCTATCGCCTATTATGGATGCATTTAACGCCGACACTGCTAATTTTGATAAATTACTTATTGAAATGAAAGCAAATAATGTTTCGTTTTGCCCAACAGAATCATTTAGCCAGATCGTTGGATTTCAATATTCGATAGACGAGAACATGAGCAGAAATGGAATGAACATTATTGATACGGCTCTTGCAAATACATGGAAGAGAGATTACATTGCCTATATGGGGCGTTTTAAAAAATCGGCTGTTGCTATTTATTTGAAACAAACTAAATACGCTAAACTAGAAATGGAAGCATTTCATCCTGTACTTCGCCGTATGGTAAAAGCAGATGTAAATGTGCTATTGAGTCCTGATAACTGCTTATTTAATGTGCCGGGTTATGCTATGCTGGAAGAAATGAAACTGTATACAAATGCAGGAATTTCTAACTATGATATCCTAAAAATTTCGACTTTGAATGCCGCTAATTTCTTTAATGAATCCAAAAAATGGGGCACTCTTGAAAATGGAAAAGATGCTACATTGATTTTGCTCGAAAAAAATCCTTTGGAGAATATTGAGAATATTTCCTCTGTATCAACTACAATAATCAAAGGAAAACTGATGTGGGAGAAGAAATAGTTTAAAGTTTTTCTAAAGCAGCATTAACTTTTGATTCAATTTCCGACATGCTAAACTCATTGTTCTTAATAAATTTTTTACCAGTAACTTTTTCAAAAAGTTCAATATAACGTTCGCTGATTTCGTTGATCCAAGCATCACTCATTTCAGGAATTTTTTGCCCCTCTTTGCCCTGAAAACCATTTTCAATCAACCAACGACGAACAAATTCCTTGCTTAATTGCTTTTGCTCTTCGCCTTTTTTCTGACGGTCTTCATAGCCCTCCAAATAAAAATATCGAGAAGAATCTGGCGTATGAATTTCATCCATCAAACAAATTCTTCCATCGTACAAACCAAATTCATACTTGGTATCAACCAATATCAATCCCATTTTATTGGCCATTTCTTGTCCGCGTTTATACAAAGCTCTCGTGTACTTCTCTAATTGCTCATAATGCTCTTTGCTTACAATACCCTGCTTGATTATTTCTTCCTTGCTAATATCTTCATCATGACCTTCACTTGCCTTAGTAGTTGGTGTTATGATGGCCTCCGGAAATTTATCGTTCTCTTTTAATCTTTCAGGTAGTGTTACACCACATAAAGTTCTTAAACCACTGCTGTATGTTCTTGCAGCATGTCCTGCTACATATCCACGAATTACCATTTCAACCTTGAAAGGCATACACATTTTCCCGATGCTTACAGATGGATGTGGTGTTGCTAATAACCAATTAGGAACTACATCAGTTGTAGCCTTTAAAAAATATTCAGCTAATTGGTTTAAAACTTGTCCTTTGTAAGGAATTCCCTTTGGTAAAACTACATCAAATGCGCTGATACGATCGCTGGCCACCATCACCAAGATTTTATCATTAATAGTGTAAACATCGCGCACTTTGCCTTTGTAAACGGCTGTTTGTGTTTTAAAATTGAAATCTGTTTTTGTAATAACGTTACTCATAATTATATTGTCCATGTTTTTAAACCGTCGCTTGTGAAATGGAAAGGATGCATTTTTCCTCCAATTGCTTCAATTGCCTTTGCCACTTTTATTTTTGTATTGCCTGGGCAATAAAAGAACATAAAACCTCCACCACCGGCTCCTGAGATCTTTCCTCCCGCTGCGCCATTTTTTATTGCTGTTTCGTAAATTTTATCAATTAGGTCGTTAGAAATACTTGTTGCCATTAACTTTTTATTGTGCCAACCAAAACGTAACACCTCTCCTATTTTATCTAATTCTCCCTTTAGTAAACCATCCTTCATTTGATGCGCTTGCTCTTTTAAATTATGCATAGCTTCTACACTCTTCTCGTTCTTCTCGTTCACATTTTTTACCTGCTCGTTAATGATCTTGGCCGATAAACGTTGTGTATCGGTAAAATATAAAAGCAAATTCATTTCCAATTCATTCAATACTTCTGATTTTAGCTGCAAAGGATTTACGATCACTTTATCATCTCCAAAAAACTCCATGTAATTAAATCCGCCAAAAGTTGCGGCGTACTGATCTTGCTTGCCACCTGACATTCCAAGGTCAACGCGTTCAATTTCGTAAGCCAAATGTGCAATATCGTATTTTCCCAAAGGTAATTTGAACCACTCCACAAATGCGCCGAGCATTGATACCACAAGGGTTGACGAAGTTCCGAGGCCCGATCCTTGAGGCGCTTCGATGTATGAAGTTAACCGAAACGAAAGTGGCCCAGTTTTAAATTGCTTTACAACGCGATTATAAACACCAATAAATAATTCAAAATCTTTTGTAACCGGCAATTCATTTACCGAATCAAAACTTATTTTTTGATCGGTGCCATCGATCACAAACTCAATCTTTCCATTGCTTAAAGGCTCAATAGTTGAATAAGCGTATAAATTAATAGTTGCATTTAATATGGCTCCTCCAAATAACTCAGAATACGGACTCACATCAGTTCCTCCGCCTGCTAACCCTAATCGTAATGGTGCTTTGCTTCTAATTATCATATGTTGTTTCCTGTAGATCGATGCAGATCATTATTTCATGTTTATAAACTGCAATGGCACTTCATAACTTCCTTTTCTGCATAATTCAATTACGGCCTGCAGATCGTTTATACTTTTGCTACTTACGCGAATGATCTCATCCATTGTTTGCGAAGTAACTTTTAATTTACTCGATTTAATATCAGAAATGATCTTTTTGGATGCTTCTTTATCAATTCCCTGACGAACCTTTATGTCTTTTTTAATTAATGGTCCGCTTGGGTAATGCTCTTTACTTTCATCCAATCCTCTTGGGTCTAAGCCTTGTTTTATCATTCGCGAATGAATAGCGTCGATAATAGCGGTTAAACGCATATCATTCTCAGTGGCGATATTAATCACAAGATCCTTTTTGTTAAGGTCAATAGTGCTTTTACTATCTTTAAAATCCCATCGATTTAAAATATCCTTTCGAGCTACGTTAATAGCATTATCTAATAACTGTCCGTCGAGTTTACTGGCTATATCAAATGAAGGCATTGATGAATTTTTACCAAAAATAAGGTTAATTTTGGATTCTATTTGAACAAAATATCAGCATATCTTCTACTCATCATACTTGTTGGATGCAGCACCGACAAACCGGTTGAAGAGCCCATGCTTAACAAGAAAAATAGCCTTATACCCGTAGTTGAAGCACCAAAAGAAGAGCCAAAAATAGAAAAGTATTTTTCTACTCAAGAGAGATATATGATGGAAAACGGCTTGGTAAATGTTAAGGAAATGGATTCGAGCATTCAAGTTAAATTGATCTACAACGATACTTGCAATTTTTTGCATTACAGAATTTATGATAGCCTTTCCATTGCCTTTTTACCAAAGGATATTGCTATTAAATTTTGTAATGCGCAGAAATATCTAAAGGACTTAAACTCTTCTCTTTCTCTTGTAATTTTTGATGCTGCTCGTCCACACCACATTCAAAAATTAATTTGGGATAGTTTAAAAATGGAACCAAATATCAAGTACAATTACATAGCAACACCTTGGGATATCTCATTACACAATTATGGTGCCGCTGTTGATGTAAGTATAAAAGATACACGTAATGATCAATTATTAGATATGGGAACTAGTGTGGATCACTTTGGGCAATTAGCAGAACCTATTTATGAAATGCGTTTTTTAAAGAATAAACAATTAAGTGATACAGCTTATAAAAATCGTGTGCTTTTACGCAAGGTGATGAAAAAAGCAGGCTTCAATTATATACCTAGTGAATGGTGGCATTTTAATTCGTGCAATAAAGAATTTGCGGCTCAAACTTACACCCTTATTAAATAGTTAAAAATTGTTTATAAAATAGCCCTGTAACCATTGCCTGGCTTGGTTTTTAATTGTTTTCAACATAACTTAGGAATTAGCTTCAAAAACATTAAATTTATTCCTCAAGTTTAAACCCTTATGTTCTTAATATTTGATACCGAAACCACTGGTTTACCACGAAATTATAATGCTCCTATAAGCGATCTAGATAATTGGCCACGCATGGTTCAAATTGCTTGGCAATTGCATGATGATAGCGGTGCACTTTTGCATCATGATTCAATTATCATAAAACCCGAAGGCTATACTATTCCCTTTAACGCAGTTCAAATTCACGGCATAAGCAACGAGAGAGCAAATGAAGAAGGCCTAGATCTAAAAACTATTTTAATACAATTTGCAGAGGTAATTAATAAAACAAGTTATCTGTGCGGACATAATATCGAATTCGACATCAACATCATTGGCGCTGAATTTTTGCGTTGTGGTTTGCCAAATATTTTTGAAGGTAAACAGAGCATAGATACTAAGAGCGATGAAACAACTGCATTTTGTGCAATTCCGGGAGGAAGAGGTGGCAAATTTAAATGGCCAACCTTAACCGAATTATATTCAAAGTTATTTAACGATAAATTTGCCGAGGCTCACAACGCAGCGTTTGACGTTGCTGCTACTGCAAAAGTATTTTTCGAGATCATTAAACGAAAGATCATTCGGGTAAGAGAACTTGACGCACAAAAAGTTGAAACACTAACATACAAAGCGCCAGATCTTACTGAACTTTCCAAGATCGAACAAAAATGGAGAGAGAAGAAAACAGTTACTAGTAAGCAAACTGCAGTAAGCAGTGACGAACTGGAAACTGCCAATTTAAAACTAGCTACTAATTTCGCCCATCTTCATAATCACTCTCAATATTCAGTTCTTCAAGCTGTAACTGATATTGGTGATCTGGTAAAAAAGGTAGCAGACTACAACATGCCAGCGGTAGCGCTTACCGATCATGGAAATATGTACGCTACATTTTTATTTTGGCAAACGGTTGAGAAACAAAATAAATCTATAAAAGCACATAACGAAGCTATTGATAAAGGTGAAAAGTGTGAGGCCAAAAAAAATGAAATAAAATGTTTGATCGGCTGCGAACTTTTTGTAACCAAAGATCATAAAGATAAAAGCAAGCAAGACAATGGCTATTCTATTCCTTTTTTAGCAAAGAGCAAAAAGGGCTACGAGAATCTTTCTAAATTAAGTTCCATTGGTTTTACCGAAGGGATGTATTATGTACCTCGCATTGATAAAGAAATTTTATTGGAATACAAATCTGATCTTATTTGTTTTACCGGATCTTTACAAGGAGAAATTCCATCGCTGATATTAAATGTTGGAGAAGAACAGGCAGAAGAGGCTTTTGTTTGGTACAAAGAACAATTTGGCGAGGATTTTTATGTGGAATTGAACAGACACAATTTACCGGATGAGGATCACGTTAATGATGTATTACTACGCTTTGCAAAAAAACATCATGTAAAATATTTTGCGGCCAACAACAATTACTATCTCGATAAAAAAAATGCTTATTCACGCGATATTCTAATTAGCGTAAAAGAAGGATTGAATTTTAGCAGCGATGCCGAATTAAAAGAATTAAAGAATAATCCTCGCCTCGGAAGATTGTTCTTCCCTAATGATGAATTCTATTTTAAATCGCCACAAGAAATGGCAAAAGCATTTGCCGATCTCCCTGAAGCTTTAGAATGCACCAGCGAGATCGTTGCAAAAATTGAATCCTTCAAGTTAGGGCGTGATGTGCTATTACCTAAATTTAAAATACCGACAGAATTTTTAGATGAGCGCGATAATGATCCAGCCGATGAAGGAAAAGGTAATCGTGGTGAAAACGCTTATCTTAAATATTTAACATACATAGGCGCTCAAAAAAAATATCCGAATATGAGTGCCGAAACCAAGGAGCGAATTGATTTCGAATTGAGCGTTATGGAACGCATGGGCTTTCCGGGGTACTTTTTGATTGTATCTGACTTTACAACCGAAGCAAGAAGGCTGGGAGTTAGTGTTGGCCCAGGCCGAGGAAGCGCTGCGGGTTCGGCAGTTGCGTTCTGTTTAGGAATTACCAATGTAGATCCAATCAAATACGATCTGCTCTTTGAGCGTTTTTTAAATCCCGATCGTATTAGCATGCCCGATATAGATATTGACTTTGATGATGAAGGAAGAGATAAAGTAATTGATTATGTGATCAAGAAGTATGGTGTTAATCAAGTAGCGCAAATCATCACTTACGGAACTATGGGTGGAAAGAGCGCTATCAGAGATACAGCTCGCGTACTAAATTTACCATTGCCCGAAGCAGATAAATTAGCAAAATCATTTCCTGAAAGTTTAGAGGCTGATCTAAAATCTCTTTTAAAGCCGGGTGGGATCGACCAAAAATACTTAGACAAAATTAAGGATCGCCGAGAAGTTGTTGATCAATCAAATATATTTAGAAAAATATCGGAAGGAAATACTCCCGAAGCAAACATTTTAAAACAAGCTTACGAATTAGAAGGCTGTGTTCGCAACACAGGTGTTCATGCCTGTGGTGTGATTATTACACCCGATGAACTTACCAAATTTGTTCCTGTTACAAAATCCAAGGATAGCAATATGCTCCTTACGCAGTTCGACAACTCAGTTGCTGAAAGCGCAGGACTTTTAAAAATGGACTTTCTTGGTTTACGAACATTAACCATCATAAAAGATGCATTAAGGTTCATTAAACTTCGCCACAACATAGAAATTGATATTGATGCTATTGATTTGAATGATCAAACAGCACTCGAATTATTTCAACGCGGTGAAACCAACGGTATATTCCAGTTTGAAAGTCCGGGAATGCAAAAACATTTAAAAGATCTTAAGCCGGATAGTTTTAATGATCTTATTGCGATGAATGCCCTTTATAGACCGGGTCCTATAGCCTATATCCCAAATTATGTTGCACGTAAACATGGTCGCGAAAAGATCACTTACGATTTGGAAGGGATGGATGAGTTTTTGAAAGAGACTTATGGAATTACTGTTTACCAAGAGCAGGTAATGCGTTTATCTCAAAAACTGGCCAACTTTACTAAAGGTGATGCAGATACTTTACGTAAAGCCATGGGTAAAAAACAAAAAGATGTTCTTGATAAAATGAAGAGCAAATTTTTGGAAGGCTGTAAAACAAATGGGCATGATCCTATCGTTGCCGAAAAAGTTTGGAAAGATTGGGAAGCGTTTGCGAGTTATGCGTTCAATAAATCACACTCTACCTGTTACGCGTATTTAGCAATGCAAACTGCGTTTTTAAAAGCGCACTACCCTAGCGAATTTATGTCGTCGGTTCTAAATCATTCAGGTTCCATTGATAAGATCACTTTTTTTATGGAAGAATGTAAGCGTATGGGAATAAAAGTTCTTGGGCCCGATGTGAATGAAGGTTATGGAAAATTTAGTGTAATTCCAAGCGGTGATATTCGTTTTGGAATGGCAAGCATCAAAGGTGTTGGAGAAAATGTTATTACGGCATTAGTTCTTGAAAGAGATACGCATGGGAAATTTACAAGTGTGTTTGACTTAGCGCAACGTTTGGATAGTAAAACCATCAATAAAAAATCCATTGAGAATTTAGCGCTTGCCGGTGGTTTTGATAATTTTGAAGGTATTCATCGCGCTATGTTCTTTAAAGAAGAGAATGCTCCCGGAAATTCTCTAACTGAATTAATGATCAAGTATTGCAATCAAACAAACACGGGAAGCGATACATCACAAGCTTCATTATTTGGTGGTGAGGACGAAATTGAAATAAGCGAACCGCAATTGCCAAAAGTGGAGCCTTGGAATGTTCTAACAAAATTAAGTAAGGAAAAAGAAGTAGTTGGCTTTTTTATTTCCGGTCATCCACTCGATCCATATCAATTGATCTTAAAGCACCATTGTAATGCCAATTGTTCGCAATTAAAAGCAGGCTTAGAACCATTTAAAAACAAAGAGATAACCTTTGGAGGCATCGTTACTAATTTTGAACATCGCACTAGTAAAACGGGAAACGCTTTTGGCAAAATCATACTCGAAGATTATCACGGAACAGTTGAAGTGATGTTGTTCTCAAAAGATTATGTGGAATACAATAAATTTATGGTGCCAAATTTATTTGTTTACGTTAAAGCCCGTATACAAGAGCGATACAATCAACCGGGAAGTTTGGAACTAAAGATCCAAAAGATCGAGTTATTAGAAAATGTAAAAGATAACGCTTTCAGCACTTTAAAACTTAAGGTTGACCTAGAAGCATTGAACAATGAATTTATTTCGCATTTAGAGCAAATACTTAATAGCTCACAGGGTAAATGTGGTGTAGAGTTTTATGTAGAAGATAAAAAAGAAAATATGAACGTAAAACTTTACAGCAAAAAAAGTAAGATCTCCATCAACAACGAGTTGATGGTAGAACTTAATAAGATAACTAATTTAGAATACGAATTAAACTAAGGATCTATATGCGTAAGAAACTTCTTGCATTGCTTTGCTTTATCTCATTTTTTGGATTTTCTCAAAAGAAAGATTATTTCTCGAGCGATACCGCTAAATACCTCTCTGATCTAAGTCTATATTTCATTGATAATACCGGTAGCCGTTTAGAGGCCGAAAATTATCTAAAAGATTTCACCTCTAAATGGGAAAGCAATGAGCTTGCCGGATATTGGAAAGAGGCGATCATAGAAACTTCAAACTTGATGGCTGCAAAACGATTGAAACCCAATCCTTTCTTTTTAAGTTACTACAACATCATCTATAATTTTATTGAAAGCAAACAACCGCTCGATAATTTTGAAAAATACATGAAGTGCGCGAAAAAAATGATGAATAGTAAAGTAAACAAGAACATTCAGGATTACTTTACACTTGGTGAGAATGCATTTAAAGGCAATATACTTTATAAATCACCTTCATACATTTACTATACCTACGAACCAAATTATACGTTTGAATACGACTCAGTTCCAAAAGTGATATTCAGAAATGTTACATTAATAGGTTTAAATCCACGCGGAGATAGTATTGCCATTGAAGAAGTAAGTGGCGTTTACTATCATAATACCGGACGTTTTTATTGTAAAGGAGGAAAGATCAGCTGGACACGTTGTGGACTTGATGCGGGCGTTTATGCCAGCGTAAAAAGATTTGAAATTGATTGCAAAGCAGGAAATTACTCAAGCGATTCGGCAACTTTTGTTGGAAAGCAATATTTTGATAAACCACAACTTGGCAAATTTTCAGATCGTATCATAACGGAAAATGGAGAGATAAATTATCCTCGTTTTGATTCGTACAGTAAACGCTTGGTGGTGAAGAATATTTATCCTGATGTGGATTACGATGGTGGTTTTGGAATGCGTGGGCCAAAATTTGTTGGTTCAGGTACAGCCGCAAGTCCAGCAAAGATCATTTTTAAACGTAATGGAGCAAAATTTCTTGAGATCAGTTCGCGCTCCGTTGGTATGAGCAAAGATAGAATGGTAGCTAATCCTGCTTATGTAAAATTTATTTTGGACAAAGATTCCATCACGCATCCTGGCTTAAGTTTTACGTATCAAGTTGATAAGCGCCGTATTACCATGTTGCGTTTGGATGATGGCTTACAAAAAACTCCTTTCTCTAATACATTTCATATGCTCGATATGCATTTTGAGCAATTAACTTGGGATATTGACGAACCAATGATCAATTTTAATTTCCTTCCTATCAATTTTCAGGGTGAAGCATTTTTTGAATCTTCTAACTTCTTTGCAAAGAGCAGATATGAAAATATAAGAGGAAACGATCAAGCCAGCATACTTCAAAAGATCAATGAGTATAAAGAAAAGATCCAAGATTCACTCTTTACAGTGGTTGACCTTGCCAAGCATATGAAATATTTAGCAGTGGATCTTCGCCCAATAATTTACAAGGTTGCTATTTTTGGACTGATAGATTATAATCCGGAAACCGACATGATAAAAGTAAAAACTCGTTTATATGATTATATAGCTTACAATAAACACAAAAAAGATTACGACATCATTACATTCCACTCGGTGGCCCCCGGAAAAGATAACGCCACCCTTAATCTTGTAAATAACAATTACGACCTAAAAATACATGGCGTGAAATCTATCTTACTTAGTGACACACAAAAAGTATTCGTGTTTCCTAAAAATGGCGAGGTTGTTGTGAAAAAGAATAGAAACTTTGAATTCAGCGGATTAACATCTTCGGGTAAGTTGGAATTTTTTGGTAAAGATTTTTTGTTCGATTACGAAAAATTTAAGATCAAAATGAATACAATTGACTCTATTCGAATATTTGTTGTGTCGAATGAGCCCGATATTAATGGCAATTATAATTTTAAACGCGTAAGAACGGTTATTGAAAATGGTAATGGAGAATTAAGAATAGACGGGCCACGTAATAAAAGCGGATGGGGAAAAGCGCCAACCTTTCCGCAATTTCAAAGCTTCAAGGAAAGTTATGCTTATTATGATAAGCGGTCAACTTTTAAAAGTGTTTATGATCGAGAAAATTTCTACTTCAAACTTGATCCTTTTACCTTAGATAGTTTGGACGACTTTAGAAATGAGAGTTTGAAGTTCGACGGTCTTTTTTCTTCGGCAGGAATTTTCCCCACATTCAGAGAAACGCTTGCATTACAAAAAGATTACTCATTAGGTTTTATTCGAAAAACACCTGAAGGTGGCTTAAGCATGTACGGAGGTAAAGCAAATTATGATGCCGAGATCCGTTTAAGTGATAAAGGTTTAAGAGGAACCGGAGATCTTAAGTTTGGCCCTTCCACCTCTCACGCTAATGATTTTATGTTTTTCCCCGACTCCACTAATGCAGTGGCCCAAACCTTTGATATAAAAGAACAGGACACGCCAAGCGAATTCCCTGTGTCGCATGGTGATACAGTTTATATACATTACAAGCCATATAAGGGATTATTGCAAGCTCACAGTTTAAAAACTCCGTTCATTAGTTATAAAGAAAAAGCCAAATTCACAGGCCGTTATGACCTAACCACAAAAGCGCTTACCGGAAATGGGCGAATTGATTTTGACAAAGCAGATCTTCAATCGGGAAATATGTTATTTATTAAACGGAAATTCTTTGCTGATACAGCCGATTTTCATTTAAAGGCCATCGGCGAGGAAGGTTTTACATTCTCAACCGTGAATGTAAACTCTACCATAGACTTTGATAAACGCGAGGGATTGTTTGTTACCAACGGAGAAGGTTCTTACGTACAATTCAACAAGAACCAGTATATAGCATACATGGACCGATTTAAATGGTTCATGGATAGTGAAGATATTGAATTGGGTGATGAGAACAAGAAATTGGATGAGAATGTAGAGAATGCATTAGACTTAGATGGTCCGAAATTTATAAGTGTTCACCCAAAACAGGATTCATTATTTTTCTTTGCACCATCCGCAAAATACAATACACGTAAATATATTATCAATTGTAAGAATGTACCCTTCATAAATGTAGCCGACGCACGTATCTATCCCGATAATGGAGAAGTAACTATATTTAAAAATGCAGTGATCGATACGTTAGAAAAAGCAAAGATCATGGCCAATACTGTTACAAAATATCACACCATAAGAAATGTTACGGCCAATATTTATGGTAAAAAGAATTACTTAGCTAAAGGTGATTATCAGTATTTAGATGAAAATGATAATGCCTTCAATATTAAATTTGATAAGATACAACCGGATACAGCTCAGCAAACCATTGCGCAAGGTAAGATTGCTGAGAAAGATAAATTTAAATTCAACGATTATTTTAGTTTTGCCGGTAATGTTCGTTTAGAAGCTACTAATCAATACTTGTTCTTCGACGGTGGCACACAAATTGTACATGGTTGTACAAAAATAAAGAAGGCTTATTTAAAATTCAACGGCGAGATCAATCCCAAAGACATCTTGATCCCAATTCCTAAAAATTCTGTGGATATGAATGGAAGGCCGGTTGTGAATGCCATTATGTATTCATTGGATACAACAGCTGTATATTCGGGCTTTTTATCTCCGCGCAATGGGCGTAGCGATAAAGAAATAGTAAGTGCAGATGGGTTTTTAACGTTTGATACCGAAGCAAAGGAATACAGGATCTCAAACAAAGAAAAATTAGTAGAACAAAGTTTGCCTGGTAATTACCTAAGCTTAAGTACAGAGAATTGTACAATGAAAGGCGAAGGAAAATTTGAATTGGGAACCGAACTCGGACAGGTTGAGTTGAAAAATGTGGGTAATGCTTCGCATTTTTTAAATGACTCGATAGACATCAATTTAATGATGACAATTAATTTTTTCTTTGAGAACAAAGCCTTAAAAGCAATGGCCAAAGATCTTCAGATCTACGCTAACAGTGCACCTGCAACAGATTTTGGCTCTGAATTCTTTACAAAAGGATTAGCCGAGTTGGTTGGAAAAGACAGAGCAGATAACCTTATCACCGAGTTAAATTTAGATGGAAGTATTCGCCGTTTCCCTGATGAATTAGAAAAAACATTCTTCTTTAACCGTTTGAATTTAACTTATAAGATCAACGAGAAAAATGGAAATGGATATTTTATTACTCGGGGACCAGTGGGGGTAGGAAATATTTTAAAGAACGAGATCAATCGCGAATTTACCGGCATCATAAGAATTGATAAAACAAAGAACAGGAAAGATAGGATCTTCATTTATCTTGAGCCCGACCCTAACACATGGTACTATTTCGAATTCGTTAATGGTAATATGAAAGTGATAAGCTCAAATAAAGAATTTAACGAAACTATTAAGGAACTGAAGTCGAGCAAAAGAAAACAATCCGTTGAAAAAGGCCCTTCGTTCCAATTTAGTATTACTAGCCCAGAAAGCAAGAACAACTTTTTAAGGAATAACAAAAAAGAAGAGGACGAACCAAAAGATAAAGAAGATGAGAATTAATTGTATTTTTACCTGCTAATTTGGGTCAAATAATATGGCAAAAGCACAAAAAACAGCAGCTAAGATTCCTGCCGGCAAGTTAGGAAAAACTAGTTCTGCAACAATATATGATAAGTTAAGCGCGGTCTTGATTCACAAGCGTACTTTTTTTATTATACTATTCAGTGGAATAGTTCTTGCACTCATTTCGTTCAATGCCCGTGTGAGTGAAGCGCACGATGATTCCTTATACATAGAAGCCGGATACAAATACGTTCATGAGTTTCCAAACTATTATTATACATCCAACGCGCCCATGTACCCAATGTTTTTGGCATTGCTCACATTAGCTTTTGGAACAAATCTTATTGCATTCAAAATATTCTCACTTTTCTTTTTCGTTATTGGTGCCATATTATACTACAAAGCACTCGATAAAAGAGTTCCTGAGATCTTAAAATATTTTGTATTCACTTTTATTTGCATCAATCATTTAGTACTCTATTATTCAAGCCAAACCTTCTCCGAATCTTTTTACATGCTTATGCAAGCCATTTTCTTTTACTTTTTTTGTAAATATAATTTTGGCGAGAACCCAATTAGTGGTAATATAAAAGTAGATTATAAACGTTGGCTTGTATTGGGTCTATTAATGATGTTGCTTACACTCGCAAAGAACATTCTTATTTTTGGCATAGCCGCTATTGCTGTTTTTTATTTTTTAAGAAAAGAATATAAAAAGATGGTGATTGCGATGGCGTCTTTTGGTTTATTCAAATTCTTATACGAGCTCGTTAAGGGATGGGTTTGGGGAGATTCGGCTATACAGTACAAATCGCAAATGAGCATTCTCTTAAATAAAGATTCATATGATGCCACACAAGGACAAGAAGACCTCGCGGGATTTTTTGGAAGATTTACCGATAATATTGGCTTATATCTAGGCAAACGTTTTTATCAGATATTAGGTTTTATGGACGAGCAATATGCAGGTCGTAAATTTGTAGAGAAGAATGGCGAAATGGTTCCTGAAATGGATAACAAGGTCATTTTCTTATCACTCATTGTTCTTTTCCTTACGTTTTTTGGTTTGTATAAAGCCATAAAAAATAAACAATCTCTGATCACATTCATTACCTTATTTGCAGGCACCATTTGTTTCGGAACATTTTTTGTTTTGCAGGCACGCTGGGATCAACCGCGTTTTGTATTGGTTCACATGCCGGCTTTTCTGCTCGCGATCAGTTATGGTTTGTATGAACTTTTGAAGAAAAATAATTTCAATCAAAGGATCTTTGTGATTTTTACCATCGTTATCGTTAAATCAATGCTGATCTCAAGTTTAACAAGAGGATTTAAAAACATTCCCATTGTTACAAAGAACTTAAACGGTGATATTTATTATGGCTATACACCCGATTGGCAAAATTATTTAAAGATCAGCGCTTGGTGCGCCGATAGCCTGCCTCAAACAAGCTTAATAGCTGCGCGAAAAGCGCCCATGAGTTTTGTATACGGCAAAGGAAAACACTTCTTCCCTATTTATTCGGTATTTGCAAAAGACAAAGAAACAAACCAATCAAACCCTGATAGCGCATTGGCCATTTTTAAACGAAATAAAGTAACGCATATTCTTTTAGCCAGCTTAAGGATAGATCCAACAAAAAACACTGGGGATATTATCAATACGTTGCATAATATTGCTGGGCCCATTGCCCAAAAATATCCCGAAAAATTACGCTTGGTAAAAACCATAGGCGAAACCGAAGAAGCTTCACTATACGAGATAAGGTACTAATTGTGGATTTTAATTATACCAAAATAAAAATAGGCAACTGGCTTTATAAAAATTGCTTTCCACTTTATAATTTTACATACACCCGTTTTAAGAACAAGAATGATCTTTATGAAATTGAATTATTACAGCAATTGATAAAGCCGGGCGATCATGTATTAGACATTGGCGCTAATATTGGTTTTTACGCTAAGATCATTTCTAACTTGGTTGGAGAAAAGGGAAAAGTGTACTGCTTTGAGCCTGATAAGACCAATTATAATTACTTGGTAAAAAACACAAAAGGAATTTCAAACATCACGCTTTTTAATTTAGCTGTTTCTGACAAAGAAGAAGTGATCAAGGTTTATAAATCAAAATTATTGAATGTAGATCATCGCACATATCCTGTAAATAATTACGATTCTGTTGAAGAAATAAACGCGAAAAATATTGACGGAATGTTGGGAATAGATATTGAAAAGATCGACTTTATTAAGATTGACATTCAAGGTTTTGAATTAACCGCTTTTAAAGGCATGCAAAATTTATTAAGCAAACAAAACAACCTTAAAATAATTGCCGAATACTGGCCACACGGCTTTAAACGTGCCGGAACCAGTGCTATTGAGTTTTACGACTTTTTTGATAAGCTCAATTATCAATTCAAATTAATTAATGAGGGAAAAAATTCTTTGCTGAATAGAAATTATATTGTTGAGAACAACGACAAGCCTTTTGAATTCAGCTTTAATGTATTGATTGAGAAAAAATAGTTACTCGTCAAAAATTCTCAAACTCTCCTTCTTAGAAAATACAATTATAACCAAGTATTTTATTTTTTCTAAAACCTTTGATTTGCAATGGATCTCAGTATCCTTTTACCGTTAATTCATTCGGAATGCTGCGCTAGCGATTGAAGCCCCCGCGAGGATTTTGCCTTGTGGCGCTTAAGCAAGGAGGCGACCGCAGGAAGTCACCACAGCTTTAGCGCCACGGCAAAAGACCGCTGGGCTTGCAGCGAAAAGCGCGCTCGGGCGCCCATATTGTAAAAAAGATATTTTGAAATTAAAACGTTTACTTCGGTAAGGCAATCAGATCTGTACTTCCATTTCTAGGAATATACTTTGTGTAATTCGTTAGATCCACTTCCTTTTCGGTTTTAGTGTCTACCAAACGGTAATTTAAATTATTGAAGTAATTATAATAAAAATCAAAATTAATTTTCTTTTCATCCATTACATACAAACCAATTTCAAAAATAATTACAGGTTTATATTTGGCAATGGCTTTATCAGCACCTTTAAACACTTCGTATTCGTGTCCGTCGGTATCGATCTTAATAAAATCAATTTTTTTTATTCCTTGCTTCTCTACAAAATCATTTAAACTAATAGACGGGACTCCATCCGAACTTTTTGGTGTTCCCAAATGCACAGGATGATCGCTCTCCCCTCTTTCTCCGTTTACTTTCCAACTACTATACGCTACAATGTTTGGATTGGCATCCGATTTTTCTGAAACAAATGAATTTATCACTGTTACATGCTTCGCTAATTCGGGATTTAGATCCAAATTCTTCTTTAATCGTTCCAAAGCATAAAACGTAGGTTCAAACGAATACACACTTCCCTTAGGAACTAATTTTGCAAATTGCATGGTCATTAATCCCACGTTAGCCCCAATATCTATAATGGTAAAATTGTCCTTTATTTTTAAGAAAGAGTTGTTGGTAATATGACTTTGAAATTTACCGAACAAGAACAACGAAAGCTCTATTCCTTCTGCCAGATCCACCTCGTATTTAACACCATCACGGTCGATCACGCGGCGCTTTTTACCCACAAATAAAGTGGTAATTTGATATAATATCTTAGCCCCAAAGATCTTAATACGCGTTATGGGGAGCCAGCTTTTGAACATGATAAAATATAAGGCTACAAATATAAAGAACTCATTTCAATTAATTCCTTATTTTTACATCGCATTAATGGAGAACGTTAGCAAAAATAAATACAAGGATTATTTCAATTCAATTGCCCAAAAGCGCAAAAAACGTGTAGTAAGCCGCTACTACTGGAAAGAAATAAGCGATTATTGTGCCTATTATGCCCATGAAGATGCTTCTATATTGGAAGTAGGCTGCGGAAGTGGTGATCTTTTGGCGAGTATTTCTGGCTCCAAAAAAACAGGAATTGACTTTAGCGAAGAATACATTTCTTGGGCCAAGGAAAAACATAGCGATAAAGGCATTGACTTTGTTTTAATGGATGCCAATAATATTCAACTCAACCAAACTTACGATCTAGTTTTAATTAGCAACCTCATTGGATTTGTTGACGATATTCAAAACGTATTTGAGCAGATAAAAAAATGTTGTCATCCCAATACCAAGATCATTGTTCAATACTACAACTCATTTTGGGAACCGGTTATAAAATTTGCCGAGGTTATTGGATTAAAACAACGTACGCCTTGGCAAAATTGGTTGAGCACGCGCGACATCAATAATTTATTGTTTGTTTCGGGGTTTGATGTTTACAGAAACACAAAGCGATTGATCTTTCCGCTTTACATTCCAATTCTTTCATTCATTTTAAATAAATACTTCGCTAAATTTCCGTTTTTCCGTTTCTTTAGTTTTAATATTTACAGTTTTGCAAAACCGCTTCCCGAAATTGATAGCGCAAAGTATAATAACAAATATACTACAACCGTTGTAATTCCGGCACGTAACGAAAGCGGCAATATTGAAAATGCCATTTTACGATTACCTAAATTTGGTAAACATGTAGAGATCATTTTTATTGAAGGGAATAGCACCGATGATACCTGGTCAAAAATTCAAGAGATCCAAAAAAAGTACGCTTCAACGCATGATATAAAAATTGGTCAGCAAAAAGGAAAAGGAAAAGCAGACGCTGTGCGCGAAGGTTATAAAATTGCAACAGGAGATGTTTTAATGATCTTAGATGCTGATCTTACTGTTCCGCCTGAAGATATTCCTAAATTTTACGATGCTATTGCCAGCGGTAAAGGCGATTTTATTAATGGAACTCGTTTAGTTTATCCAATGGACAAAGAAGCCATGCGCTTTTTGAATTATTTGGGCAATCACTTTTTTAGTTGGGCATTTACTTGGTTATTAGAGCAACGTTTTAAAGATACCTTGTGCGGAACCAAAGTAATGTTTAGAACAGATTATATTAAATTAACCAAGAACAGAAAATACTTTGGTGAGTTTGATCCGTTTGGAGATTTTGATCTTTTATTTGGGGCGCATAAACTCAATTTAAAAATAGTGGAAGTTCCTATTCGTTATCGCGAAAGAACTTACGGCGAAACAAATATCTCTCGCTTTAAACATGGACTTATTCTTTTGCGCATGTGTGCTTTTGCGAGTAGGAAATGTAAATTCATTTGATTTTTTATTTGATTCGCCTCAATTACTATTGCACGAAAAGAGTTAATTTTTTTAGGATGCTACTTTCCAAACAGCCGCGCCAGGGATGGAGCCATTGTTTGAGCTCCTTTTTTAACCATTAATTCCATTATACTAAAAAAGAGCGAGTGGCGAGAGCCCGCCGCAAGCATTCAAAGTGTATCCGGCGAGCAGGGCGCCCAAATAAAAAACATTAAACCTTAATTTTCTCTCCAAGATGTTTTGGTTTGGTTGCCAAAACATACACATCCAAAAAGCACTTTACTTTTGCAAAAAACTCACGCACTTTTACTTTCATTTGATTTTGATAGATTACATTGCTTGCATTATATCCATACGCTATAATTCCATTTTCTCGGGCAATAAAAACCGCTCGTTCGTTATGAAAACGTTGCGACACAACCATGACACTATCTAATCCAAAAATTTCTTTGGCTCGAATCATGCTGTCAAAAGTTCTTAAACCTGCATAATCCAAAACAATGGCAGAATCAGGAACGCCCATATCCATCAAGGCTTTTCTCATCACTTTAGGTTCGTTGTAATAATCTTTACTATTATCTCCACTCAAAATCATTTTTTGAATTCTCCCATAATAATAAAGATCATAAGCCGCTTTTATACGATTATTAAAATACATATTATCATCACCGTTTGCACGTTTATTGGATGCGCCTAAAACCAGCGCCACTCTTACTTTTGGGAGGATGTTAATGTTATTATAAAGAAAAGGAGAAGTTTTTGTTTCAATATGCTTGTTGCAAAATAAAACGAAGAAAGTTAAAACAATCAAGCCCCACATCACGCGTTTGCGTGTAAAAATTGAACGAATCTTTGTAAACAGATTCTTCATCTACAAAAAATACATATCAGCGCAAGAAAAAACGCAGAACACCACGCTGGCAATTCCGTTAACTGTACCAAACGCTAAATTAACTCTACTGAGATCGTTTGGTTTTACAATGCTATGTTGGTAAAACAATAATCCAATAAAAATAACAGCACCAATTGCAAATAACCAATGAAAGCCTCCAAAGTAAATGCATGCCATTACAACTAGTGCTGCAATGGCATGCAATAGTTCCGATAAACGTAAAGCATTTTTTGTTCCAAGCAAAACAGGAATTGATCTTAAACCTTGGCTCCGATCAAAATCTTGATCTTGTAATGCAAACATAATATCAAATCCGCTTACCCATAAAAAAACAAGCCCACTAAAAAGTACGGGCACCAGGGCAAATTGCGCTGTTAACGATAAATAAGCGCCAATAGGAGCCAATCTTAATCCTAATCCTAATATCAAATGGCATAAAGGCGTAAAACGTTTGGTATAACTATATCCTAAAACAACAATTAAAGCAACCGGACTCAAATAAAAACAGATCTGATTTATAAAATATGTACAAACCACAAATGAAATACTGCAAACGATCACAAATGCTAATGCCGCATTGGCGTTTATAAGTCCTGCCGGAATTTCGCGAATAGCAGTTCGTGGATTTTTTGCATCAAACTTTCTATCAATATATCTATTAAATCCCATCGCTGCACTGCGGGCAAAAACCATACACAAAACAACCATTATAAGCTTTTGAATAGAGAATTGGGCCTGACCACTATGAATAGCCAAGAAAAATCCGATAAATGCAAAGGGCAAAGCAAAAACAGTATGACTGAATTTGATAAGCGAAAGATACTGGCTGATTTTTTGGATCATTTACTTACAAATTTAGGCTAAAAATTCGCAGAAAAAGAGGTAATAAAGGCTTTATATTTTGTTAACAGAAAAAGGGCTTATTTTAATAGTAAATTCTTACTTTTAGCCATTAATTTTATAGAGATATGTCAGCAAACACTATAGCCGGTAAAGGCCCCATTTCAAACTTTGTAAATCATCATTACAAACATTTCAATTCTGCAGCTTTAGTTGATGCTGCCAAAGGCTACGAAACACATTTAACCGAAGGTGGTAAAATGATGGTAACCTTAGCTGGTGCAATGAGTACCGCTGAGTTGGGAAAATCGTTAGCAGAGATGATTCGCCAAGGTAAAATTGATATTATTTCATGTACGGGCGCAAATTTAGAAGAAGATATCATGAATTTGGTAGCGCACAGCCATTACAAACGTGTTCCAAATTACCGCGATCTTTCTCCTCAAGATGAGTGGGATCTTTTAGAGAATCATTATAATCGTGTTACAGATACGTGTATTCCGGAAGAAGAAGCATTTAGAAGATTACAAAAACATATACATAAAATTTGGAAAGATGCAGACACTGCCGGCGAGCGTTATTTTCCGCACGAATACATGTATAAAATATTAAACAGCGGTGAGTTAAAGCAGTATTATGAAATAGATCCAAAAGACAGTTGGATGTTAGCTGCTGCCGAAAAGAATTTACCTATTGTAGTTCCTGGTTGGGAAGATAGTACGATGGGGAATATATTTGCGTCGTATGTTATTAAAGGCGAAATAAAAGCAAGCACTATGAAAAGTGGAATTGAATACATGGCTTGGTTAGCAGGTTGGTATACAAAAAACAGTGGCGGCAAAGGTATTGGCTTTTTTCAAATAGGCGGTGGTATTGCCGGCGATTTTCCTATTTGTGTTGTTCCGATGCTATACCAAGACATGGAAATGCATGATGTGCCTTTTTGGAGTTATTTCTGTCAGATCTCTGATTCAACAACCTCTTATGGTTCATACTCTGGTGCAGTACCCAACGAAAAAATTACTTGGGGTAAATTAGATATACACACACCAAAATTTATTGTAGAGAGCGATGCAACCATTGTTGCGCCATTAATTTTTGCTTGGATATTAGGTTGGTAGCTCAAAGTTTCTTGTTCTAGGCTTACAGAACCGGAAAGCAAAAAACTAGAAACTTAATATCCATACTTTTCTTTCCAAATACTTCTCAAATACTTTCTTTGTTCTTCTTCTCTTGGGTTTTTTCCGGGATCATACAATTGAGTTCCTTTTACTTCGTCGGGTAAAAATTCATGGTCAACAAAATTATTTTCAAAACTATGAGCATATTGGTATTCTTTTCCATAGTTCATTTCCTTCATTAATTTAGTTGGTGCATTACGTAAATGCAATGGCACTGGTAAATCACCTGTTTTTTCAACGGCTTCATACGCATTTGCAATAGCCATATAACTTGCATTACTTTTTGCCGATGTTGCTAAATAAACTGCACATTGGCTTAGTATAATCCGAGCCTCAGGCATACCAATGATGTTAATTGCATCAAAACATGTTTTTGCCATGAGCAAAGCATTTGGATTGGCATTACCAATATCTTCGCTTGCCAAAATGAGCATTCGTCGCGCAATAAAAGAAATATCTTCTCCGCCCTTCAGCATTCGGGCCAAATAATACAAAGCAGCATTTGGATCGCTACCGCGCATTGATTTTATAAACGCAGAAATAATATCGTAATGTTGCTCGCCACTTTTATCATAGAGAGCCAAATTTTGTTGAATGGTTTCCATTACCAACTCATTTGTTATTACAACAGAACTTTTATCACTTGAGTTTACTACAATTTCTAAAGCGTTCAATACTTTTCGAGCATCTCCTCCACTCACTCGAATGAGTGCGTCAGTTTCTTTGAGCTCTATTTTTTTTGTTTTTAAAATAGCGTCGCCCGTAATAGCGTGCTGCAAAATTCCAACAAGTTCGCTCTCGCTTAAGTGTTCTAAAACATAAATTTGCGAACGTGATAGCAAAGCGGGGATAATTTCAAACGAGGGATTTTCGGTAGTAGCTCCAATTAAAGTAACAACGCCTTTTTCTACAGCTGACAGCAACGAATCTTGTTGTGATTTACTAAAACGATGGATCTCATCAATGAATAAAATTGGTTTTTCGGCATTGAAGATGTTTTTATCTGAAGCTTTTTCAATTACTTCGCGCACATCTTTAACACCACTATTAATGGCGCTTAAACTGTAAAAAGGCCGCTTTAATTCGTTGGCAATTATTAACGCCAACGATGTTTTACCAACACCTGGAGGTCCCCACAAAATAATTGACGGAAGAAGCTTGTTTTTTATTGCATTCCTGAGCGCGGTTCCCTCTCCGATGATCTTTTTTTGCCCTACATAATCGCTCAAAGCCTGTGGCCTGAGCCTCTCCGCCAGTGGTTGCATGTTAATTTATTTTAACTAAATAGGTAGTTTCTATTTGTAAATATATTACTATATTAGCAAGTAGAAAACAATTTTGTATGATGAGTTTTAAGGCCCTTTCTAAATTTTACTTCTCCATTCTTTTGGTGTCAATTTCTTTTTTCGGTTTGGCTCAAACTAAAGAAAAAGATCCGCTAAATAAACGTGTTTTTAACATGAGTTTGAGCGAGATGAAAGATGGTGTAGCTCAAAAGAAATTACTAAAGGATGTGATGGAATTTAAGAACGGTAAATTGTATAGCGATCTATTGAACGAGAAATTCGGATACAAGTGGATCAAATACAGAATAGAAAAAGATTCGATATTTACAGATTCAACTGATACAGAAGTTCGTTATTTAGAAATTGAAGCTAGCGCTACTGATGAAACCAATCAAACGGTAATGATCTCGTTAAAACAGTTAGAATGGGATCTAGACGGTACTTATAAGATCACAAAAAACGATAAGCTTAAAAAACATTTTGAAGTTACAGGCCGCGAAAAAGGTGGCAAACCTAAAAAGGATAAGAAAAATCCTCCTGATAAAATGAGAATGGAAGGCGAAGAGCCGCCGCAAAAAAAGGAATAAACCTTTTAGTAAGCATTTTTCATGCTCTGTGTCTTGCAAACTCAAAACGAAGCTAGCTAAACTTAGATTTGTGAAGATTTGTGATCCCGATAGCTATCGGGATCGAGGTTTCAGAAATCTATTTAGAGTTTATCATCGTAAATTAGCATATGAATACACTTGCAAAAAACTTTAAAATATCTGTTACATTTATTTCAGCTATTTTTTTTATGGGCGCCTGCGGGCAAAACAATCAAACAGCCGTTAAAAACATGGAAACAAAAAGCGAAGGAATAAAGCCAGCAAATGGTTTGGGTACTAATATTGATACTGCAACTTTAGGCGCTGGATGTTTTTGGTGTATAGAAGCAGTTTTTCAGCGCTTAGAAGGTGTATTAACTGTTGAAAGTGGTTATAGTGGTGGGAGCGTTAAAAATCCAAGTTATCGAGAAGTTTGCAACGGTACTACCGGACATGCAGAAGTAGCGCGTATTACTTTCGATAAAAGTAAATTAAGCTTTGATGAATTACTGGAAGTATTTTGGAAAACGCACGACCCTACTACCCTAAATTATCAAGGTAATGATCACGGAACACAATACCGTTCGGTAGTTTTTTATCATAACGAAGAACAAAAAAAATTAGTTGAAAAATACAAGGCCGAAATAAATGCTTCAGGAGCTTATCCAAATCCTATTGTAACTGAAATAAGCCCGGCTAAAGAATTTTATAAAGCCGAAGATTATCATCAAAACTATTATAACCAAAACGGACAAGAAGGGTATTGCAAATACGTGATACAACCTAAGGTTGAAAAATTTGAGAAGATCTTTAAGAGTAAAATGAAGAAATAAGTTCTAGGTACGTCACCACAAGTCGTGACTACTCTAAACTGACAAAAAAAGCCTCAGAAACTTCTGAGGCTTTTTTAATTCTATATTATCAGTTCGCGTAGATCGCCTCCCAAAAAATTCTGAGCGATCGTACCAAGAACTAAGACGATAAAACCAATCTTGATATAACTATCCTTTGCACTTCACTTGTGCCTTCGTAGATCTGGGTGATCTTTGCATCGCGCATCAAACGCTCTACATGATATTCTTTTACGTAACCGTAACCACCGTGTACTTGAACAGCTTCTGTAGTAACCCACATCGCTGTTTCGCTGGCAAATACTTTAGCCATAGCGCTTTCTTTGTCAAACGGTAAATGCTGATCTTTTAACCAGGCCGAGCGGTAGATCAATAAACGTGACGCTTCAATACGAGTGGCCATATCGGCTAATTTAAATTGAATTACCTGGTGCTTACTAATTTCTTTTCCAAATGCTTTTCTTTCTTTAGAATATTGCAAGGCTAATTCGTAAGCGCCGCTTGCAATGCCTAAAGCTTGAGAAGCAATTCCAATTCGTCCTCCACTCAATACTTTCATGGCAAACTTAAATCCAAAACCTTCATCGCCAATACGGTTTACTTTTGGAACTTTTACATTTTCAAACATTAATGAATGCGTATCGCTAGCGCGGATTCCCATTTTATTTTCTTTAGGGCCAACCACAAAACCCGGCATACCTTTTTCAATGATCAAGCAATTAATTCCCTTATGCCCTGCTTCTTTATTGGTTTGAACCATCACTAAATACACCGAAGCGCTGTTACCGTTGGTGATCCAGTTCTTTGTTCCGTTTACAACATAGTGATCTCCGGCATCAATTCCGGTAGTTCTTTGAGAAGTTGCATCACTTCCTGCTTCAGGCTCGCTCAAGCAAAATGCCCCAATAATTTCTCCTTTTGCTAAAGGCACTAAATATTTTTGTTTTTGTTCTTCTGTACCAAATTGTTCAAGTCCCCAGCAAACTAATGAGTTATTTACACTCATAATAACGCTGCAACTTGCATCTACTTTACTGATCTCCTCCATAGCTAAAACGTAAGAAACGGCATCCATACCGCCTCCGCCGTATTTGGGATCAACCATCATGCCCAAAAAGCCCAATTCGCCCATTTTTTTAACTTGCTCGGTAGGGAACTTTTGGTGTTCATCACGCTCAATAACTCCGGGCTTTAATTCGTTTTGCGCAAATTCTCTTGCTGCTTTCTGGATCATTAAATGCTCTTCACTTAAATCAAAATGCATAGGTCGTTATTTTAAAGTTTTTACTAAATTTACTGAGGTACAAATATAGTGGTACAAGACTATTTTACAAGCAATTTTATATAATAATTAATTGACAAAAACTAAGCAAATACACACCATTGCCGGCCTTATGAGTGGTACATCCCTTGATGGTTTGGATATAGCGGTTTGCAGGTTTAAAAAGGCGAATAAATGCTATAAATTCAAGGTTTTAGCAGCCCTAACCATTCCCTATTCCTTGGCCTTAAAAAATAAGCTTCAAAAAGCTTATTCTTCTAATGCACTCGAATTCATAAAACTCAATCACGAGTTTGGAAATTATTTTGGTGAAAGCGCTCGTAAATTTTTAAAAGCAAATACATTAAAAGTAAACGCCATCTCCTCGCATGGTCATACCATTTTTCATCAACCCAAATTAGGTTACACCGCACAAATTGGTTGCGGGGCTACAATTGCTGCCATTACAAAAATAACAACCGTTTGCGATCTGCGCAGTTTGGATGTGGCACTAAAAGGACAAGGCGCGCCCTTGGTTCCTATTGGTGATAAATTATTGTTTTCAAAATACAGTTCGTGTTTGAACCTTGGAGGCATTGCCAATATTTCCTTTGATAAAAAAGGAGTACGTGTAGCTTTTGATATTTGTATTTGCAATATGATCCTAAATTTTTTGGCTGAGAAAAAAGGACAGGCCTTTGATAAAGCTGGCAAATTTGCTTCGAGTGGAAAGGTAAACAAAGATCTTTTGAAAAAATTGAATGCATTATCCCATTACAAAATAAAAGGAAGTAGATCACTAGGTTTTGAAGATTTTGAAAAACAATTATTACCTTTTTTGAAAACCAAAATAAACACCCTCGATCTTTTGGCAACATTTACCGACCATATTGCACAGCAAATAGCACACATTTTAAATAGCAATAAACTTAAAACCGTTCTTATTACAGGAGGCGGTGCGTTTAATAGCCATTTGATAGCGTTAATTAAACAAAAAACTAAATGCGAGGTGGTTATTCCAACTAAAACAATTGTTAACTTTAAAGAAGCCATTATTTTTGCTTTTTTAGGTCACTTAAGATTGCATCATAAAACAAATACATTAAAAACAGTTACAGGAGCAAGCGCAAATAGTATTGGTGGCGCTGTTTACTTAATGAGTTAATTTGAAAAGATCACTATCCATATTGATTTTACTTTTTATAAGCACGCTATGTTTTGCTCAGTTAAGTACGTTCAAAAAAAATAATAAGTGGGGATTTTCAAAAGATGGCGTTGAACTTAGGCCTCCAACCTACGACACCATTCTTCCATTTGATTCAACAAAGAAAATTTGCATGGCCTGTGTAAAAACTCAAAAGCCTGCCAACAAATTCATTAAAATGAATAATATATTCATGGTTTGCAAGTATGTGAACGATAAAAATGAGAGTCTTGTGCTAAAACTAAAAAATGATACAGTAAATTATTTCGCACTACATAAAAAAGCTTTTGAGTATTATACCCAGTACAAAGATTACGTAGTTGTAAGCGCTCGTGATAAAAAATATCTAGTAGATAAACAATTCAAACAAATAACATTTGCAGGGTACGATGAAATCATTCCTTCCTCAATTAAAAACCATTTTATTGTTGAAAACAAAACACCAGGCGCCTCGTATTTTAATGGCGTAATAGATACAAACGAAAAACAGGTGGTACCAATGGAATACACGCACATTAAATCAAATCCGTTTGACACTCTATTTATTTGTTGTACCGCACAAGTAAAATTAAATGGTAGTGATGATGTATTCGATACAGCCGGAAAAAAAGTACTAACCTTTAACCGACACATTGATAACGCCAGCAAGAATTTTGTGATCCATAGGATTTTTGAACCACATGAATATTATATCATTTACGACCTACACACTAAAAAAGAAAAAATAATTAATGCCGAAGACATTACTTACCTTGGAAATGACAATGTGAATATTAAAATAAAAGGAAAGTATTTTAAAACCAGTTTATTTAAGTTAGACGAACTAAAAATATTGAACGAATGAAAATAAGAGTAGCTATAAATGGCTTTGGCCGTATTGGTCGCGTTTACCTACGCAATGCCATTAAAGATACAAACATTGAAATTGTTGCTATAAACGATATTACAGATGCCTCAACTTTGGCGCATTTACTAAAATACGATTCGGTTCATCGCGCGTTTGACGGAACTGTAAAAGCAGGAAAAGATTTTATTGAAGTGAACGGTAAAAAAATTATGATAACGGCTTCCAAAGATCCGGCCACTTTACCGTGGAAAGACTTAAAAATTGATATAGTCATAGAATCCACAGGATTTTTTACCGACGAAGCAGGCGCGGGAAAACACATTGCAGCAGGCGCAAAAAAAGTTATCATCTCTGCCCCGGCCAAAGATGATTCAACAAAATCCATTGTACTTGGTGTAAACGATCATATATTAACCAAGGATGATGTGATCGTTTCTAACGCAAGTTGCACCACCAATTGCGCGGCTCCCATGCTAAAAGTATTACAGCAATTTGGAATTGAGGATGCATTTATTACCACCGTTCACTCCTACACAAACGATCAACGCATTCATGATGCGCCGCATAAAGATCTGCGCAGAGCGCGTGCGGCGGCCATGAGTATTATTCCTACATCAACCGGTGCAGCAAAAGCAATCACAAAAATATTTCCTGAATTGGATGGAAAAATTGGAGGTTGCGGCATGCGTGTACCTGTTCCTGATGGATCACTAACCGATATTACCGCTGTACTTGAAACAATTCCCACAGCAGAGGAAATAAATGCAGCATTTAAAAAAGCTTCAGAAACTTATTTAAAAGGCATTTTAGAATATACAGAAGATCCAATTGTTGGTGTAGATGTTATAGGAAATCCACACAGTACGTTATTTGACGCTGAATTTACAAGCGTAGTAAACAATTTGGTAAAAGTAATTGCCTGGTACGACAATGAATGGGGTTATAGCAATCGCTTGGTGGAATTGACAAAAAAGATGTTTAGTTTTTAATGGCTTGCTTTATTTTCCAACCATCGAACATATCTAATCTAGACTTTTGAGCAGCTATTATTATTGGTGATCCCAAATATATAAACACCATTTGTGCTAAAAAAACTACGGGCACAGCAGTAATAAAAATTATACCACCTATTGTTGAAACTACCAGAATTGTTAAATATATATTCTCAATTGCTTTTAGTTTTTTTTGCTTGTCGACTCTATGATGATTATTTAGTTTGATCTTCTTTATATCCGAAAAACTTACCATTAATTCACTTGGATAGTTTATTCTCTTTAAAGACTTATTTTTAATAAAATTTATGCTGTCAACTTGCATTTCTCGCCAATCTCTTGACCTCAATAGTTTCCTGTACTTTCTTTTTTCTTGACTAATATAAATTGATTTTTCAGGATCCTTTGAACGTTGACGAATGATCAATGTTGAATCAGTAGAACCTGTTAGCAGAGCTCTATATCTTTTTGAATGATTGGTGATGAACTTTAATTCAAACTCTTCAAAAGGTATTTTTATAAGCTTTGTTTCATTGTTCCTTTTGCATAGAACAAGGGTGTCTTGAGAAATACAAGTTAATGAGCTAAGGCTAAAAATTATAAGAAATAAAAACTTCATTAATGATCTATCTTTTATTAAAGATAATCAATTTTTAATCCCCTCTTCCTCTGCTGTTTTAATATATCGATGTATAAGGCCGTGTAAAAAATAAATTACAGGAATTAATGCCAAAGCAACGAGTAATTTAAATACATAACCCTTGCTTGCATTCTTTACAAATTCATCAAAGGGCCATTTACCGGGTATTACAAAGGCGATGAATTGTACAATAAACGTATCAAAAAACTGACTTATAACCGTACTTCCTGTAGCGCGCAACCAGATCATTTTTCCATTGGTTAGTTTGCGAAATACCCAAAAAAAATACACATCTATTAGTTGCGAAAACAAAAAAGCAATAATACTTCCAATAATGATCCATTGGCTTTGCCCAAATACCGTTTTAAAAACATCATCGGGTACTGGACTAAAATTTGTGGCCTGCATATGGATGCTAATAGTGATTAAAATGTAAGTGTAAATAATTAAGCCGACCGTAATGTAAGTGAGTTTTCTTACGCCACTTTTTCCATAATACTCATTGATTATATCGGTAAGTAAAAAAACAACCGGCCATAAAATAATGCCAATGCTTTGTGTAAACAAACCGAAAAATTGCACCAGCTTACCTCCTATTAACTCTGCCACAATAGCGTTGGTAATAAAAAATCCGGCGAGGATAATAAAGACGATGTCTTTTCTTTTGGTAAGATCCATCACTCAGCAGTTTTTGGATTGAAGAGGAAGAACATTGCCATGCACAACACTAAACTTATGGCAATGTTTACAATTGCCCAAGTAATGTTTCCTTGTTTCATAAGCGTGGCTGTTTCATAACTAAAGGTTGAAAATGTACTTAAGCCCCCGCAAATTCCGGTGAGTAAAAATAATTTAAAAGAAGGCGATTCTAACTTTACCGAAAAATATTTGAACGCAGCTGCAAAAATTAGGCAAGCAATAACATTAGCTACTAATGTTGCAATTGGCAACGAAACTGTAGAGCGTTGAAATAATAAACCAAGAAGATATCTTACAACACTTCCAAGACCTCCACCAATAAACACTGCTAAAAAATTCATTATGCTTGGTATTATTTACCCGATCGTCTTTGTTTCTCTTTCATGATCAGTCCAAGTTCGCGCCCAGTTTGCCCTTTTACACTTGTGTTTTCTTGTGCCCGGCGTATTAAATACGGCAACACTTCTTTTACAGGGCCATAAGGCACATACTTTGCCACATTAAAATTGCTCTGCGCTAAATTATAACTGATATGATCACTCATACCTAATAATTGCGAAAAATAAATGCGCTTATCGCTAGGCTCCACTTTTTTTGCATTCATCAACTCCACCAATTTTAAACTACTGGCTTCATTATGCGTTCCGGCACAAAGCGCCATGTTGTCAATATTCTCTACGCAAAATTCTACCGCCTTATCGTAATCAACATCGCTTGTTTCTTTATCTTTTTGAATTGGTGAGATGTAATTTTTTTCAATGGCACGCTTGCGTTCTTTTTCCATGTAGGCTCCGCGCACTAATTTTGCTCCAACTTTATATCCTTTTTGTTTTGCTTCTGCCAACGAATCTTTTAAGTATTGCAACCGATCGTGCCTGTACATTTGATAGGTATTGTATACAATTACTTTTGTTTTATTAAAAGTCGCCATGTTCTCATTTGCTAAATCATCAATGGCTATCTGGATCCAACTTTCTTCTGCATCCACAAAAATTGGTTGATCTCCATCTGATGCAGCTTTACAAATAGTTTGCACACGCTGCCTTACCTTTTGCCACTCTTCTTCTTCTTCT
>JAWXAS010000107.1:0-3162 GCA_034439635.1 Bacteroidota bacterium
CCGCAGTGCGACAAACATAGCAAAGGACAAACAAGTTTGAAGTGATAGCCCGATAAGGCGCCCAAATAATAAAAATACTTTTTGAGGTTCGACTAATTAGATATCATAGTGTTACACTTTGTTTTTGATTTGTTATAGATTTGTGTGGAATAGATAGAAAGTCACTTTATTATCTCATCCAATCACGATTTAACATTTATGTAGGATTTAAAAGTCCTCAAAACCCCTTTATACCTGCTTTTTGGCCATTTGTATAATTGTTTTGAGAGAGCCACTAAACTGGGTAACTTTACCGGAGCAAAAATCCTTATGAAAAGAACTTTACAGATACTTATTTTTTTTATCCTTGTTTCTTCTAGCGCCTTATTTGGGCAAATGCCCGGTGGTGGAAACCAAAAAGACATGTTAAAGATGATGAAAGACATCAAAGGCCGTGTGTTTGGTAAAGTAATTGATGCTAAAACAAAAAAGCCGGTAGAGTTTGCTTCGGTGGTTCTTTTGTGGTACAATAAAGATAGCGCTATTGCCGGTGGGTTTACCGAAGAAAATGGTGATTTTAATTTAGAAGGACTTCCTGCCATGGGAGGTTTTAGATTGCGAGTAACACAAGTAGGTTACAAAACCCTTGAGCAAAAAGTGTATATACAAGCGCCACAAAAATTAGAGCAAGATCTTGGAAATTTGAGCATGGAGATCGACCTTAAATTATTGAACGAAGTTGAGGTGGTTGCGGAAAAAGCAACTTTTCAAATGAGCGTTGATCGTAAAGTTTATAATGTTGAAAAAGATCTTTCGGTAAGAGGCGGAACAGGTTTGGACGTATTGAAGAACGTGCCAACTATAACAGTTGATGGAGACGGAAATGCAACGCTTCGCGAAAAATCGGTACAAATATTTATTGATGGACGGCCAACCACACTTACTATGGCGCAAATTCCTGCAGATGCTATTGAACGTGTAGAGGTGATCTCGAATCCAAGTGCAAAGTTTGCGGCCGATGCAAGTGGTGGTATCATTAATATTGTATTAAAGAAAAGCAAAAAGCCTGGCTACAATGGCATGTTAATGAGTTATGCAGGTACTCAGGATAAATATGGTATAACAGGAAATGTAAATGTGAAAGAGAATCCATTTAATTTTTCTTTGATGTACTCTTTGAATGCCACACAAACCGGAACAACATTTGGTTATACCGATCGCACAGATTATAACTATGTCAATCCTGGAAATACACTTGAGTACGAATTAAACAACAGTACACTTTCAAGAAATCGTTTTCAGTTTGCAAGAGGGAGTATAGATTATAATATCAATAACCGAAATAATATTGGCATCTCTTATAATTTTGTGAAAGGATATTTTTATTCGGATGATAAACAAGATTTTTCTTCCAAAGATAATTCGGGAGCTATAAACGCTTGGGGTATCAGAAAAAACCTGAACATTGGAGGGTTTACAAATCACACAGCGCAACTTACCTATCGTAAAACATACCCAATACCTAATAAAGAACTCACAGCCGACATCAGTTTTAACCAAGGAGGTGGCCCTGCAACATTTACATTCAATACCTATAATTCGGCAAGCATTGCTGGCACAGTGTATGATTTTGCTCCGGTGGTTTCTACAAACAATGGTATTTCGGGCAGCAATATGTATACCGCGCAGTTGGATTTTGTGAATCCTTATGCAGATAATAAAAAAGTAGAAGCGGGTATGCGCTTTTATCGTAAATGGTCAACCTTCGATAATAATATTCAGATCCAAGCACCTTCTGGAGATTTTATAAAGGATACAACGCAAAGCAGCAGTTATTCTATTGATGATATGATCAATGCTGCATATATTACCTATACAGGAAAAGCATTTTGGAATATTGGTTACCAAGGCGGTTTACGTTTTGAGCAAACCTATTATGCGGGCAAATTATTAGATAAGAACATATCATTCAATTACAATTATCCGAGCAATAAGGATAATATTCTTTTTGCTTTTTTCCCATCTGTATTCTTATCTAAAAAGATAGGTACAAAACACGAATTTCAGTTCAATGTAAGTCGCAAGATAGAACGTCCTAATTTCTTTCAGGCAATGCCATTTGTTTTTTATAGCGATGCAAGAAATTACAGAATTGGTAACCCTGCTTTAAAACCGGAGTTGATCAATATCAGCGAAGTGAATTATAATAATGTTTTCAAAAAGGGAAACTTTCTCTCTTCAGCTTACGTGCGTTACAATCAACAACCTATTTCAAATTATTTATATCAATCTCCGGGCAATCCAAGTGTAACAGTTAACACGTTTGCTAATGGTAGAGATCAATGGCGTTATGGTTTTGAAAATACATTACGCGTTAACTGGACCAAAAAATTTACTACAACAATAAATGCTGATGTGTTTTATGTGTATTTAAATAGCGGCATCATTGATGGCCAACCCGAAACTGTTTCGCAAGGCTGGAGTTACAAAGGAAAAATTGGACTGAATTATACCTTGCCGTGGAGTTTGCAATTACAAGTGAACGGAAATTACGAAGCTCCAAAAGCTATACTTAACGGAGAATCGCGCGAATTATATTTTATGGATGTGAGTTTAAACAAAATGGTAAACATGAAATGGATCTTTAATTTAACATTAAGCGATGCTTTCAATACAAAACAATACGGATATTATATTTCTACAGCAACCTACTATCAAGATGCAAGCCGCCGAAGAGAATCGCGTTTTGTTAGATTTACCATCACTTATCTTTTTGGAAAGTTTGATACGTCTATTTTCAAAAGAATGGGTAAAAAAGGCGGTGGCGGTTCCGACATGGGCGGACAAGGGGGAGACGGATTTTAATCGAAAGAATTCCTAGAACCTTCGGCATAGGGCAAAAAACTGATTTTAGCCACGAATTAGCACTAATTTGTGTTTGCTAATTGACGCAGTTTACGAACAGCTTAGTGTTTTTTTTGTAAATCTAGATTTGTGTTAATTCGTGTAATTAGTCGTCCCTCAAATACTCTGTAGGCCTTGTTATTATTGAGTTTGTTTAAAAATAGTGTGATAAAAATCTAACGAAAAAAGTAAAAAAGGATTAAAAAAGCGGCAGATGTTTTTAAGTGTAAATTAAACCCTAATGCTGCGCCCGGGATAGAGCGAAAAGCCTTGTTTAGG
>JAWXAS010000108.1:0-35829 GCA_034439635.1 Bacteroidota bacterium
CCTAAACAAGGCTTTTCGCTCTATCCCGGGCGCAGCATTAGGGTTTAATTTACACTTAAAAACATCTGCCGCTTTTTTAATCCTTTTTTACTTTTTTCGCACTATTTTTAAACAAACTCAACAATAACAAGGCTTACAGAGTTTTTGAGGGACGACTAAGTACCAACCACGAAGTACGTTATCAACCCAGATTCGTAGTTCGTACTTTGTCATTCATCTAGTTCTACTTTTTTATTTTTTCTTCATCCAAGGCACAAATGCGCTCGTAGTTCGTTGATATTCTTCATACGCATCGCCTTTACTTCGCACAGCTTGTTCTTCTGTCATAGGAATTCCGGTAACTTTAAAAATCAAATAGCCAATTGATAAAGGGCAGATAATCGCTAACCATCCGTAAGGGCTTGGCAAAGCAAATATCAATACCGAAACCCAGATCATGAATTGGAAAAAATAATTGGGGTGACGAGAATAATTCCATAAACCAGCTTGGCAAACCTTTCCTTTATTAGCAGGATCTTTTTTGAATGCTGCCAATTGATAATCGGAAAGTCCTTCGCCAATGATACATAAAACCCACATGCCCGCTCCAATATATTCAATGATGCTCATCTGCGGCTCTGGATTTAATGCAATTACAAAAAACGGAATAGATAACATAACATTGGAAATAGCTTGGGATTGAAAAAAGAAAAAGAAAACGGTATCGTTCCACTCTTCGCGCAATTTTTTGTAGCGCCCTTCTTCTTCCCTTAAATGCGAGCCAACCCGGATCAATAGGTAAATGCCTAAACGCAAACTCCATAAAGCCGCAAGTAAACAAACAATATTTTTGCGTGGCTCGTAACCATCGGCCAATAACCAAATAATGATGGCTATCACCAAAAAATTAAACGCCCAAAAAATATCTACAATGCCATTATTTTTTATGGCTTTAGCCCATAAAAAAATAACGATCATAATAAAACAAACAGAAGCAAGAGAGATCAGCGGAATTGATAAATAATTGCCCATATGATTTTTAAATTTTTCGAAGTTGAATGATATGTAACCAGTTCAGGGCACGAATAATAAGATAACTTGGGTCAAGTTCAAATTTTTTCTGAGCAAAATTAACATCGTTTGGTAATTTATGATGGTTGTTTTGAAATAGTTCGCCCATCATTAAAAAATCAATTGGTAATGTGTTCTTACTGTGATCATGATTATCAAAATTAGAATACCCATATTTATGCCCACACCAATTTACAATAGCTCCATGAACCGGCCCCATAAAAAAATGAATTGGCAATAATAAAAACATCCACCATACAGTAGCAAATTTTATATAGAATAAAATATACAAAGCCACAAAAGCTAACCGCACAAACCAGCTATCACTTATTTTATCAAGTAACTTCCATTCAGGATAACCTCCCCTGAATTGTTCTTCAGGTTCTATATTGTGTTTTGCGTAATTCAAATAAATATCTTTGGTGTGCATGGTCATCTGCCAAATGTCTTTAAAAAACATGGGCGAGTGCGGGTCTTTTTCGGTATCGCTATACGCATGATGCATGCGATGCAAAATGGCATAAGCGCGCGGATTTAAAAATGATGAACCTTGTGTTAAAAAAGTTAAGAAATAAAAAAACTTTTCCCAGAATTTACTCATCGTAAACATTTTGTGAGCGCCATATCGATGTAAAAAAAAGGTCTGACAAAAAAGTGACAGGAACCAGTGCGAAAGAAAGAAAATTAAGATGTACATTTTTTGCTTGTTTTTAAGTGCTTAAAGGCAACTTTTAAAGTTACTGGTTTATTTTTCAGCTACCAAAATAATAAGCAATTCGTCATGGTAGTGTCATTTCCGAAATGCTTCTCTTTTTGGATCTACTTTTTCACATTCCTTATGAGTTTTTTCTCTTTTAATATCAAATCAGTAAGACTTGTTTTTGAAAGGATCTTTAAACTAGCCTCGCGCACTTCGAGCACTACTTCTCGTAAAGAGCATAATTCTTCGTGAGGACATTCCTCACAGGTTTCGTAAAAATTTAAACTTACGCAAGGTAAAAGTGCAATTGGGCCACCTGTAGCGCGAATAATATGGCTAAGCATGATCTCCTCGGGGTGTTTGCTTAAATAATAACCACCGGTTACACCCATTTTACTACCAACAAAGCCTTGGTGACGTAATTCCAACAAAATAGTCTCTAAAAATTTGCGAGGAATTTTTTCGGTCTCAGAAATTTTCGAAATTCTTAACGGTTTTTTATCGTAATACACTTTAGCCAGCGCGATTAAAGCTTTTATAGCGTATTTGGTCTTTTTTGGGAGCATTTTTTTATCTCCACAAATATACTACTAATTTACTAGGAATTCGTGTCAGTTCGTGTGGTCACGCTTTTTCAGCATCGTATATAGAACAATGTTAGTTCGACTGATTTTGCCTGCCTCTTGCAAATCCCGATAGCTATCGGGAGTATCTAGAACTTGGGCGTGCCCCCTACGAATCAAAATGCTTTGGAAATTATTCGGAGAGCATTTTGCTTGTAGGGGTCGGGCTATCACTGCAATCTTTTTACCTGAAAAAGGTAAAAAGGATTTTCGTTCTATCCCTCACGCGGCAGCCGGCCTTAGCAATCGAAATTAAAGCAAAAACTTTAGCCCTTTGAATTCATAATTTTTTTGGGTAAATTTATGTTTAACAAAACCGTTATTTATGGCGTATATATAACACCAAGCAAATGACAATAGCTCAAATAGCACCAAATAACATCTAAAGAGCCTACCTTAAAATAAGCAACCTATTCGCATCTAGCTTAATAAAAATAAAAAGCAGAATAGTAAAACTCCAAAGCGAAGAGCCGCCGTAACTAAAAAACGGCAATGGAATTCCAATTACAGGCATAAGGCCAATGGTCATGCCAATGTTTACGGCTAAATGGAAAAATAAAATACTTGCAACTCCGTAGCCATAAATTCTGCTGAAAGAGGATCGCTGTCGTTCGGAAAGAAAAACGACGCGCAAAATCAAAAAGAGTTCCAAAAAAATAACAATGGTGCTTCCAAAAAAGCCCCACTCCTCGCCTACTGTGCAAAAAATAAAATCGGTTTCTTGTTCGGGTACAAAATCGTATTTGGTTTGCGTGCCTTGTAAATATCCTTTCCCAAAAAATCCTCCTGAGCCAATGGCAATTTTTGCTTGGTTCACATTATAGCCCACCCCTTTTAGATCAGTTTTCTTTCCAAGCAATACATCAATACGGTCTTTTTGATGCGGCTCTAGTTTTTTATAAATAAAATTTGAACCAAGCACAACGCCTGCGGCAAACACGTAAACCAAACCTACCATTAATAGGTTTTTTTTGTTGCGAGGAATAATTAAGAACGAAAGCGCGGCCAAAACGCCTAACGAAATTAAAACCGAACTTGTATTAGCAACTACAAGCGCCACCACAAACAAAATGGCCACCAGCATGCCTATCATTAAAAAACCAACCGATAAGCCTTCGCGATACAATACAATAAAAAATGCTACAAACACAATGGCCAATCCGGTTTCATCTTGCAATTTTTTTACAAGTACTAACGGAATTAAAATAATTGCTAAGGCAATAAAGGTGTTCTTGTAGTTTTTTACAAGGTCGCGCCACCTCAACCTGAATTGTTGGTTAACTGTGATTTGCTGATTACTCAAAAACTTTGCCAATGCCAATGCCATCGAAAATTTGATGAACTCCGCAGGCTGAATACCAAAATCGCCAAAACGAAACCAGGAGTGCGAGCCTTTTATTTCTCGGCCCATAAACCTCACGGCAATATTTGCCACAATTAATATACCGTAAAACACATACGAAAAGGCAGTAAAAAAATCAGCATCTATTAATAGAACCGAAAATGCAATGATGGCAGCACCGGCTATCCACATCAATTGCTTTCCATATTTTTGCGAAAGATCAAAAATATTACTGTGTGCTTCGTTATAAACAGCGGCATAAATATTAAGCCAACCAAATAACACCATCACCACATACAAAATAATGGTAACGCGATCTACACCGTAAAATAAACTATTTTGATTCCGGCTTAACATTAATCCAATTTATCTAATGCCTTAATACTTACGTCAATAAGGTTTGCTTCCATGATGCGCTTTTCCAATTCAGGTCTATCGGTTTTTCCTTTTAAATATTTTTCCATTAATAAAGTTACAATTGGAGCACTCCACACACCGCCAAAACCGGCGTTTTCTACCAAACAGGCAATAGCAATTTTTGGATTTTCTTTTGGCGCAAAGGCTAAAAACACCGCGTGATCTTTTCCATGCGGATTTTGTGCTGTACCTGTTTTCCCGCAAACCACAATGTCTTTTAAGCGCGAAGCAAAGGCAGTTCCGCCCGGTTGCAAAGCAGCTTCCATCCCTTCAATTACAATATCATAATACTCTTGCTTTTGAACACCTGCATAATGTTTCTCTTTAAATTTTGGATCCAAATATTTTTCTTTACCAACACCTTTAATGCAATGTGGTGTATAATAAAATCCTTTGTTAGCAATAATAGCAACCACGTTTGCCATTTGTAATGGAACTAAGGTTAACTCCGCTTGTCCAATTCCTAACGACACAATGGTATTGCTTCTCCAACCACCTTTTCCAAATACTTTATTGTAATACTCTACACTCGGTACGTTGCCGGGTTTATCATGAGGAAGATCGGTGCCCAAACGTTTTCCGGGACCAAATGTCTTTACCATATCACGCCAATGTGTATATCCATCAATAAATTTTGGATACCTCCGCTGATCTACAATATCTCTGAACACATAACTGTAATATGAATTACAAGACGCTGCAATGGAGCCCACCAAATTTTTTCCTCCACCGTGTGCGTGGCATTTTGGTTTTCCTCCCATAGGTGGATACCCCATTTGACAGGGGTAAGATGTATTGCGATTGATAACGCCATCATTTTGCGCAATCAGTGCATCTATCAATTTAAAAATAGAACCGGGAGGATACATGGCGGTTAGTGCGCGGTTAAACAAGGGAACGTTAATAGTGTCGGCATACATTTTTGCAAAACTCTTGTTCCGTTCTTTTCCGCTTACCAAACTATTTGGGTCGTAAGTTGGGCTCGAGATCAAACATAAAATTTCGCCGGTGCTTGGTTCAATGGCCACAATGGCGCCTTTTTTTCCGCGCATTAATTTCTCGCCGTACTCTTGCAATTCGGCATCGATGGATGAATATAAAGGTTTACCGGAAATTGCTAACGTATCGTATTTTCCCTGCATGTAGCGCCCTACGGTTTTGTTGTTCACATCTTTAATGGCCAATTGCGATCCTTTTTTTCCGCGCAAGGCTTCTTCGTAACTCATTTCAATTCCCGATTTACCAATGTAATCTCCCTCTTTGTAATACTGATCTTTTTTGGCTTTTTCTTTGCTTACCTCACCCACATAACCCATAAGATGTGCTGCAATTGGTCGAGGATATTTTCTGATCGTTCGTTTTTGAAAGAAGAACCCATTGAATTGAAATAATTTTTCTTGCAATACGGCGTACGTTTCTTTTGATAATTGTTTTTCGAAAATACTTTCCTTACGCGGAGAGTTAGGATGTTGACATGCTTTTTTGATCCGCTTTAAATATTCTTGTTTGGTAATTTCTAAAATAGCGCATAAGCCCATGGTATCGCAACCTTTTGTTTCGCGCGGAACTATCATTAAGTCATAGGAAGGTTCGTTATAAACCAATAATTTGCCTTTGCGATCATATATATAGCCGCGAACCGCGTATTCGGTTTGTTTACGCAGCGAATTATTATCTGCATCAAGTTTATATTGATCGTCGATGAGCTGTATATAAAATAATCGTATAATGTATATAATCACAATAAGGATAAAGAATCCTCCAATGAAATATTTGCGGTCGCCCAATTGCGAATTTGCGATACTCATTTGTTAAGCCGTTTTGAGTAAAACAAAAATTGAATAAGATAAACTAATAAAAACGTTCCAATGCTACTTAAAATAACTCTGAATAGAGTTCTAAAAATTTCATCAAAGCGAAACACTTCAAAATAAAAAAACAATAAATGATGAACAAAGATCAAAACACCCGCATATTTTAAATACCATTCCAAGCCCATGTCTTCAATGGTAGGCTGAACCACCACGTCGTATCCATCGCGCGGTGAAACAAATTTTAAAACATAATATCGGGTAAAGCCCATCGATACACAAGCAGACGCATGCAAACCCGGTGTGCTGTAAAATAGATCAATGGTAATGCCAATGGTGAATGAAAGAGCAAGGATCAATAAGCGCGGTGTTTCAAACGGGAGCGATAAAATAAAAAGCACATACGGCAACATAATAAAATACGTTCCTAAATTGATATTACGCACAATGAGAACTTGCATCAATACCAAAATGATAAAGCGACCTAAGTTTATAACGATCCTGTTGCTCATTTTATTGGTTGCGTTGTTTTTTCAAGTGAGTCCTTTTCTCTTTTGAAACTATTTTTGATCACGTAAACGTAATTGAGTGTTTTAAGGTCGGCGCTAAGTTTTACTTTGATGGTATAAAATTGCTCGTTTTGTCGCCGCTCATAACTATCAATAGTTCCTACCATGATGCCTTCGGGAAAATAACTTGACAGTGAACTTGACACAACGGTATCTCCGTTTCTTATTTTTGCATGTGTTGGAATATCGGTAAGCAAACAATATTGATAATCTTTTCCATCCCAAATAAGCGGACCATAGCTTCCATCGCGTTTCAATTTACAATTCACGGCAAAATCCTTATGCAAAATACTTATAATGGTGGCAAAGTTCTCAGATACGTCTCTTACAAATCCAACCATTCCCAAACTATTATACACACCCATTTCTTTTGTAACACCCTGTGCCGAACCGGCGTTGATGGTAATATAATTGTTACGATTGTTAACTGAGGCATTCACTACTTTGGCATCAATGAATTCATATTGCAATTTGTAAACAGTATCGTTAATTCTAAATTCTCTGGTAGGAAAAGCGAGGTAATTACTTTTCATCCGATTTCTTAATTGAGTGTTCTCAATAGCTAATCGTAAATTTTCTTGCCTCAGCGAAAAATACTCTTTAGTATTTGCTTCTGCCGCGTAAATATTTGCCGCAACAGCATTCGAAGAATTTATTAATTGTGACCCTTGATAATTTTTTCCGCGCATCATCATCCAAAAGCAAATAAGTTGCGCAAGCAAGAACACAAAAATAAAATGGTATCTATTTAAAAATGCTAAAAGATTGCGCAAGGTTCAGCTAATTAAAACGTATATGATTAAACGGCAAATCCGGAAATTAGTTTCCCGGAGTACATTGTTTTAAAGCTAGTAAGGAAGGGGCTTTGTTACTTGATAAGGAAAGGGAATTTATGAACATTTTTAAGTGCAATTCCTGTACCTCGTGCAACCGCCCTCAATGGATCTTCACACACATGAACGGGCAGTTTTGTTTTCATGGAGATACGTTTATCGAGACCTCTTAAAAGTGAACCTCCACCTGCCATAAAAATTCCTTTGCGATAGATGTCAGCCGCCAATTCGGGAGGTGTCATCTCAAGGGCGTTAAGGATCGCTTCTTCAATTTTTGAAATGGATTTATCTAGACAGTGGGCAATTTCTACATAACTGATATAAACTTCTTTTGGAATACCGCTCATGAGGTCGCGCCCTTGTACAGCGTAATCTGCAGGTGGGTTGTCGATCTCAGTCATAGCAGCACCAACTTCAATTTTTACGCGTTCGGCACTTCGCTCACCAATTAAAATATTATGTTGACGGCGCATGTACTCTTCAATGTTTGCGTTAAAATCATCACCAGCAATACGTGTTGATTTATCACATACAATTCCACCCAAAGCAATAACGGCAATTTCGGAAGTACCACCACCAATATCAATGATCATATTTCCCATAGGTTCTTCCACATCAATTCCCATCCCAATTGCCGCAGCCATTGGCTCGTGGATCATATAAACTTCTTTTGCACCCGCGTGTTCAGCACTATCACGTACCGCACGTTTTTCTACCTCAGTGATACCACTCGGAATACAAATTACCATTCGCAATGATGGCTTAAAAAATTTATTTCCGGGATTGATCATCTTGATCATTCCTTTGATCATTTCTTCAGCAGCTTGGAAATCGGCAATAACTCCGTCTTTTAATGGACGAATAGTTTTTATATTCTCGTGAGTTTTACCGTGCATCATTTGTGCTGCGCGACCAACTGCAATAATTTTTCCTGTAGTTCTATCAACCGCAACAATGCTCGGCTCATCCACTACAACTTTATCATTATGAATGATGATTGTGTTAGCGGTTCCCAAGTCGATCGCAATATCTTGGGTTAAAAAATCTAATAGAGCCATGTGGTAAAGTTAGTGAATTGGTGAGTTAGTGAGTTGTGGTCTTTCGAATTTTATACTGAATTATTGTTAATAAAGTTAAGATTCTAAATTTAATGAGTTAGTGAACTAGTTCGCTAATTGGGTCTTTGTTTTTATACTGATGTGCTGTCAATAAAGTTGCAATGGTTTTACTTTTATTTTTTAGAGGCAGGAACCACAGAGAAGCTTCGCGTCTCTGTGGTTCCTGCCTCTAAAACCTTAATGTTTAAAATGTCTATTTCCAGTAAACACCATACTCATTCCATTGGCATCGCAATAGCTAATACTGTCTTTATCTTTTATAGAACCACCAGGTTGAATAACCGCAGTGATGCCTACGTTTTTTGCTATCTCCACGCAATCCGGAAAAGGAAAAAATGCATCACTGGCCATAACTGCTCCATTAAGATCAAAGCCAAAGCTCTGAGCCTTTACTATGGCCTGACGCAGAGCATCTACCCTTGATGTTTGGCCTGTTCCGCTAGCCAATAAAGCGCCATTTTTTGCCAAAACAATAGTGTTTGATTTTGTATGTTTTACCAATTTATTAGCAAACAAAAGATCATTCACTTCAGTTGCGCTTGGAGACTTGGTGGTAACGGTTTGCAGGTCTTTTGCAGTTTCTGTTTTAAGATCTTTATCTTGCTCAATTACGCCATTTAACAGAGTGCGAAACGAGCGGTGGTGCAATTCCACTTCGTTTTGGGTCAGAATAATACGATTAGGCTTGCTCTTTAATATTTCCAAAGCTTGTGCATTATAAGAAGGCGCAATAATTACTTCACAAAAAAGTTTGGTCACTTCTGCTGCAGTTTCAGCATCTACTTCGGTATTGGTGATTAAAATTCCACCAAAGGCAGACACCGGATCGCCAGCCAGTGCGTCTTTCCAGGCTTGCAATAAGGTTGGGCGACTTGCCAATCCGCAGGCATTATTATGTTTCATTATAGCAAATGTTGGTTCGGCTCCTTTAAAATCAGAGATCAAGGCAACCGCAGCATCCACATCTAAAAGGTTATTGTACGACAATTCTTTTCCGTTCAATTTGGTGAACATCGCATCCAGGTTTCCGTAAAAAATACCCTGTTGATGCGGGTTTTCACCATACCTCAGCACTTGCCCCTGTTGAACGCTTTGTTGGAAATGCGGTAATTTTTCTGTTTTATTAAAGTAATTAAAAATGGCGCTATCGTAATGAGATGATGTGGCGAAAGCCTTAGCGGCAAAGCGTTTGCGGTCGGCTAAATCGGTTTTACCATTCTTAGTTTCTAACAAACTCAAAAGATCAGAGTAATCATTTCTTGTAGAAACAATAAGTACATCGTTAAAGTTTTTTGCAGCTGCTCTTATTAAAGAGATACCGCCAATATCTATCTTTTCGATGATATCTGCGTCTGAGGCTCCTGAAACAACAGTTTCTTCAAAAGGATAAAGATCAACGATAACAAGGTCAATATCTCCAATATGATGTTGTTCCTTTTCGAGGATATCGGTTGGATTGTCGCGTCTGTTAAGGATCCCACCAAAAATAGCAGGGTGCAATGTTTTTACTCGTCCGCCAAAAATTTCGGGATAATTTGTGAGCGATTCTACTGCTATTACCGGAACTCCAAGTTTTTGGATAAACAATAAAGTGCCGCCGGTACTGTAAAGAGTTACACTTTGCGAATGCAGCTTTTTTATGATTGGTTCTAGATTGTCTTTATAATATACTGATATTAAGGCGCTTTTTATTGATTTTGACTGGCTCATGGGATTTAAAAAAACAAAGGTAACAGATTGATGGAACCACGGGTTTGATGTTGAAAAGTGTTGAAAAATGGACTGGGCCTGAGATGCGGCACAAATAAACAATTTACTGTTTATTAAAATAAACTCATCCGCCAAATAAGCTTTCAATTAGCTCTAATTTAGTGCAAATCGTTTTTTAAAATATGGCCACAAAGAAACAATCCTCGAGCAGGAAAGAACTTCCTAAAATTTTTGTACTTGACACCTCAGTTATTATTTACGATCACAATGCCTTGCGAAATTTTGCAGAGCATGATGTAGTGATTCCCATAACCGTTCTTGAAGAGCTTGATAATTTTAAAAAAGGTAACGATACAAAAAATTATTCGGCCCGCGAATTCATTCGTTACATCGATCAGTTAAGCGGCAATAATACGTTACAAGATTGGACATCTATTAATGGTCCAACGCGCGGCAAATTTAAAATTGAAATGCATACCTCTAGCAAAATAAATGCTGAGCGCATCTTTGATGATAAAAAAGCGGATCACCGCATTTTAAATACAGCTTTATATACGGCCGAACAAAATCCTAAACGAAAAGTTGTTTTGGTAACTAAGGATATTAATCTCCGTATCAAAGCAAAATCGTTAAGCTTAAATGCGGAGGATTACGAGACCGGTAAAATAAAGACCATTGATGAACTTTACACTGGCAGAAGCGAGATACAAAAAATAAAACAAGATGCCATTACAAGTATTTACAATAATGGTTTTTGTAAAGCGGATGATGTTTTGAAAAAGAATCAGATCATTCCAAATCATTATTATATTTTAAGGAACGGAAATCAAAGTGTGTTGGCGCGTTATAACAAAGATGAGAATACCATTCATCGTGTTGTTAAATCAGCGGCCTTTGGTGTTATTCCAAAAAACGCCGAACAAGCATTTGCATTGGATGCGATTATGAATCCAAATTTAAAATTGGTAACCATCCAAGGTGTGGCGGGTACAGGTAAAACTTTATTATCCTTAGCAGGTGCTTTAGAACAACGAAGAAACTACCATCAAATATATTTAGCTCGCCCAATTGTTCCATTGAGTAATAAAGACATTGGTTACTTGCCCGGTGATGTGAACAGCAAATTAAATCCATACATGGAACCATTATGGGATAATTTAAAATTTATTCGTAGTCAATTCAGCGAAAAAGATAAAGAGCATAAACAATTAAATGAAATGGTGGAGAACCAAAAGCTAGTTGTTTGTCCGCTTGCCTATATTCGTGGAAGAAGCTTAAGTAATGTTTTCTTTATAGTGGATGAGGCTCAAAATTTAACACCACATGAAGTAAAAACGATCATAACCCGTGCCGGCGAAAACACAAAAATTATCTTTACGGGTGATATTTATCAAATAGATACTCCTTACCTAGATACACAAAGTAATGGCCTAAGTTACTTGATAGACAAGGTAAAAGGACAGCCACTTTACGCCCACATTACCCTTGAAAAAGGCGAGCGTAGCGAGCTGGCGAATTTGGCTAACGACCTATTGTAGTTTTCGGTATTTAGACTATATTTGCTTTACTAATTTTAAATTTAAAGAGATGAAAAAACTTTTACTTTCTGTATTTACATTGAGTTGTTTTGCAGGTTTTAGCCAATGGGTTTATACCGGCAATAACACTTCCAATGATGTTACCGCTGCTTTTGGAAGCGCATTTTCCAGCGATGGCTTAATAAGCGGCACAAACGGCTTATATTCTACACCCGATAATGGTGCAACATGGGCTAATAGCAACACAGGAGTTCCAACCGCCGGTTTGATATTTGGCACATTTAATTCAGGTTCACTTTATGCTTTTAAAAGCAACTCGGTTTATGTTTCTACAACCGGTAATAATTGGAGCATACAGCCAAGTACAATGTCAGCTTCATTAATTATTAAATCAATGACATCCTTAAACGGAACCGTGATCGCTTCGGCAAGTCCTAACAGCCCTACGAGTTTCAAAATATTTCATTTTGTTGGCGGAACTTGGACTTTAAAATCGGCTCCAACAAACATTATGATTGTAACATGTATTCGCAACCTTGGAGGAACTTTATTTGCAGGAACAACAGCATCAAACATCATCAAGTCAACTGATGCAGGTATTACCTGGACAATAAGTTCTACAGGTGCACCAACACAAAATTGCCATAAATACAATAATTGTTTAGCAAGTTCAGGAAACACAATGTACTGTGGTACAATTGGAGGTAGAATTGTAAGGTCAACCAATAGCGGTGCTAATTGGGCAAGCGCTTACAATATTGGTGATGATAATGGTTTTTATGGCATCAATGATTTTTACGTTTATAATACAAATACAATATTTGCAGCAACCGATTCGGGTTTTGTGTATACTACTAACGGTGGTAATAGCTGGACTCGTTATAATGTAGGTTTGAACTTTGGTAATTTTGAGAATTTAATGAAACGTGTTACTGTAAGTGGTAGCAATATTATTGCAGGTGTAAATACTTCCTCAGGAGCTCGTATTGTACGCATGCCTTTAAGTTCAATTGGGTTGAGCGCAGGGGTTAACGAATTAACTGCAGGTAAACTTGAAAACAAAGTGTATCCTAATCCTACTTCAGGTAATGTAACTATTGAAGTGAGTGATCTTACATTTGATGATAATTGCAGCGTAAAATTATATGATGCTATGGGACGCGATGTATCAACAACTCTTATGAATGGTGGAAAAGCAGAATTGAATCTTGAGAATTACAGCAAAGGTTTATATACGTTCACTGTATCAAACAAAAATACCATTGCAAGCAGAGGAAAATTAGTGGTGAACTAAATCTCTCTGTTCTATAAATTAAAAGTCCCGAGCGCAAGCTTTGGGGCTTTTTTATTTAAGAAGACCCGTACGCAGCTTCGTGATAGGTTTTTATATGCGGTCCTAAAAATACTCTGGCATAAATTCTTATAGCTGCAATACCATCAATGATCAAGCTAGAGGCGATAAAGAACGCCAATGCCACTTGGTCTTCGCGGATATGTGTAAAGATGATGTCTTCGCCGATGAAGGTTGGCGTAATAGGAAAGCCCGTTAAACCCAAACATGCCAGTAAAAATACAAATGCAAATTTAGGATGCTCGTACGAATGGCCGTTAAATTGATTAAGATTAACTTGTGATTCAGTTGCAATTAGCTTTGTAATGATAATATATCCCAAAGCTCCCATGGCAACAATTCCGCTCAGGTATAATAAAGATTGTGTGTAAACATAATGTTCGTTAAAAGAAACTGCCAGAACTATCCAAAAGTGATTCATAATGATGAGTGTCCAAGCTAAGATCACATTCTTACGTTCGGTATAGGATTTTAATACCATGATAAAACCAATGAACGAAAGAACCGTTGATATATGATCATGAATTACCTTAGGGATATGATCTTCATACACTAAAAAGATCAAACCAATAATATAAGCCGGAATAAAGTAAAAGAGAACATTTTTAGCGCTCACAAAATTTAAACTTCGTCCCATAATTTTTAAAGGGCGCCACATGATATAAATCAGTGTCTCCAAATTAAATTCCTTTAAGCTCAGCATGTAAAATGTATATTTCATTTTTTTAGATAAAGAATCTTCTATACTCTTTGGCTTAGGGACAAAATTGTAGAATTGTTCTCTGATCAAATAACTTACCGTTGAAGGAGAAACCAATAATTGATATGTTCGCAAGAATGCGTTCCCAGCAAAATGAATGAGCGCTAATGTTTGTAATCCAAAGCCAAGCTCAATGAATATCAAACCAATTTGTGAAATGGAAGCATAAGCAATTTGACTTTTTATGGATGATTGCACGCGCGCGATGCCAGTTGCAATAAAGCTGGTTAAAGCGCCTAATACAATTATGAGTATACGAACAGAGATCTGGTTTTCCCATAATTCATAGGTTCTTAATAATAAGAAAACACCCAAGTGAACAGATAATGATCCGTAAAAAATGGCGCTTGATGGTGTTGGACCTTCCATAGCTCGAGGCAACCATGATGAAAAAGGAAGTTGGGCTGATTTTGCTGCCGCGGTAACTAATATCATAGCCGCCACAAAAAATCCTATCATGGTATGATCTGCTAAATGTTCGCTTACCAATAAAGCATTTTGTAATTCATAGAAGGTAATGTTTTTATGAAACAAATGATGACAAGCCCACATGGCCAATATCAATCCAACATCCCCTAAGCGATAAATAGAAAATACTTTGACCGCGTTTTTTACCGGCAAATATCGGTCGCGATAAAAAGCGATCAATAAAAAGGAAGAGATCCCTAATATTTCCCAACCAATAAATAATGTTTCAAGATTACCCGAAAAAATAGTTACTGTATATCCCGTGTAGAAGAACATGATGGTATTAAAGAAACGTTTGTATCCATCCTCGCGATGCAAATAATAGTTACAATAAATAGTAACCAAAAAAGTTAAGAAAGAACCAACTAACATGTATACAATAGTGATCTTATCAAAATGAAGATTGATGAAGAATTCGTAATCTTTTGCTCGGAACAAAACTAGATTTTTAAAATCAACCGTAGCATGTCCGTTAAATAACCAATAAAACGTAAAGACCATCAGACCAACAAGATGGAGTCCTACCATATAGATGCCCACATTTGCAATGAATTTTTCGTTCTTGCGCGGGATCACCAAACTAAACATGAATCCAATAATAGGTAATAGAACAAAAAGTTGAATGATATGTTGCATGTTATTTTCTAATTAAATGAACAGAAATATTATCTAAAGTGCTTTCAAGGAAGGGTGTAATATCCGGCACAACTTTTATGTTTTGTTGTGTGGGTTCATACAGTTCGAATTTTCCTTCTTTGAAAACATAAAACTCCCTCGTTTCAGGATGAATGGCGATCAGATTAATCCACTCATTAATATACCATTCGTACATGGTATCCATCGATTGAATGGTTTTAAGAACAACTTCCGGAAAATGTTCCACTAACATAAGCAATCGCATAGGATCGTGTACTTCTATCATTTGGCTTGGTAAACCCGGACGAAGATCTCCATCAATACCATTGGCCACGCCAAATAATCCCATCACGTTATGCGGAAGTTTTGTTCCCGCTCCCAATTTTTGATTATCAACTCTAGAGAAAAAATATTCGAGATTAATGCCTCCACAAACAGGCCCCAATGGCTTCATGATATTTGTAAGAATCTTCCCGTCAGGATCTATTTTATAGTCGTATGAGTTCATAAATGCGCGCCTATCGAGGAATAATTCCTTTGTGAGCTGTCTTCCGCCAACAATACACAATGTATTTGTTGCATGATTCAATTCGGGGCGAGGTTCAAAAATTGATACCGAGCGTGTTCTTACTTTTTCATGGATCTGCGCTGCGCTTAATTTTGTATCTATAGAAACCAATCGACGCGAACGCTCCTTTGCATTAAGATCCAACGCCTTTTCAAAACCTACTACATTTTTTTTGTGAAGCGTAAGATTGTGCGGTGTTAGATCCTCATCATCAAAAAACATAATATCATCCCGCGAGGTATCATGTAATCCTCCTATGAATTGCGTGGTTCCCGGTATAAGAATTCCTTTTTGGGCTAATATTTGTCGTACTTCTTTTTTATTGGCCATGTAACATGCCACGCGCGCGTTCACCGAACCCGGCCTTCCTGAACAAGCACCACAATCATATCCAGCGTAATGCGGATTATTAACGCTACTGGAACCATGGCCAATTAAATACACAATAGGTGCAAAACAATCTACGAGGCCGATACTTTTTAATAAGCCTTCTACACGCGCAGCCATTTCCTCAATCGCAAAACCAATTTGCAATCCGTTCTCAATATCTGCATGATGCGTATTCTCTATAGTTAACTTCGAACATTTATCCATGTGATTAAAAGAGAGGGCGGCCGAGGGGCTTAATTTTGGTCGGAAAATTTGTAAGAATAATCTAAATGCCGACCAAAAGCCTAAAGTTATTGACAAGAGCCATCCGCGAAATAGAGAATTTGTTTTTCCTGTAAAATGTACATCTGTTTTTCTTACCCTACTTGTATTTAATTCCTTTATCAGGAATTTTGGTGTAAGTGGTGCAGGACAAAGTTTACTATAAAATTTTCCATGCTCTGGTTTAAAAAAGAATTCTACTCCAAAAAATCCGGGTGTTCCAAATGTTTCGCAACGCGGACTTTGTTCCTCAATGTATCTTCTTAACGAGCATTCACGATCATCGATACAAAACATCGCTTGAAAAGACGCCAGAGAATTTTTTTTTGCTTGAATACTTGTCAATTTTAAGCCATTCAAAACATTATCATAGTACGACCATTCAAAAGCCGTTTGCCAAATGAACTTTACTTCGCTTAATTCTGTTGCAGGCACATCATCAAAAAGTTCGGTTCTCTTTTTTGTTACCCTTAATCTTAATGGAGCCCAATCGTTTCCAAATTTTTGGTCGAGCGTATCTATTTCCAAAAGACATTCTAAAATGATCAATTCTTTGATTGAGATCTTTTTCAGGTCTAGAAGCGTTTGAGGTTGATCTTCGATCACCGAAACCATACCACTCCACCCTTGATGCGCAAATTGCTGATCAAAAATGTATTGTTTATACAAGCGTTGATCTCCCACTAGTTCTTTTAATAATTCGGGTATCTCACAACGATTATTGATAAAACGCTCCCTTACCCGTTTTGAGTTGAACATGCTTATCAGGCTGTTTTTTTCTATCTCACGAAGTGTGGTTAAAAAACCTTTATCGTCCTCCGGGAATTTCCAAATGGCAATACCCTGATCTAGATAGCTACATAATATCCTAAATAATTTTGGATGCGTTACCGAATCAAGATTCAAATAGTATTTCGATCTCCAGTTTGACCTCAACTCACCAATACGGGCCATACTTGAAGTATCATATTTCTCTTCTAATGCGTTATGCAACCACGTTTGCAAATGCTCTTGCCCTTTTTTATCAATTATAACCCTTTCAAGATTTGCATGTAGTATTTTTTTGTTCTTATACAATTCTCTAAATTCCTTTAAGGGAAGCGAAACTTTATAGCCGAACATTTTTGCCGCTCTGCGTGTAGCTTCCTCAAATTTTAAATTTTGGAATGCATGCAATGTATTGTGGTGAATAAAATCCTTTAATGGTGATTGGGCCGGCAAATAATGCTTTAGGTCATTGATCACCTCATCTTCATCAAACACTTTTGTTTGTGAAGGTTTCTCTTTTATCTCTACTTGTTTTTCCATGTTAAAATGTTACTTGATATTGTAAAACTACTTGCCCTCTTCGCGCATTCTTCACTTCTGCAATCTCACCGTTTGCATTTGCTTTAAAAATGGGTCTGCTTTGGTAATCTAATGATATCTTCGAATTTTGTGAAGCTATGATCCAGTTAACACCAACATCATATACAAACATTGGGACATTTAATTTTTGATAATTAGCGTAAATGAACGAAGCGTATGGCTGCAACGTTCCTTGCTTTTCAAATAGATCCTTTTTGAACAGATATGCTGCTTGTGTATAGATCACTTGACCGGTTCCAATAAGCGGAAATGCATTTCCGGCGCCATTAAAAGTTGCCGCAGTACCACTTGTTCCATTTGCTGTATTCATTGCACCTGCATTGCGAATATAATTTGGGCCAAAATTATAATTTAAAAAAGAGGTATATAGTGTGATGGCCGTTTGCTGTTCCTTATTTAAATAGTGATCCAAAAATATATCAACACCAAATTGCTGCAATGGCTTTGAAATTGTATCTCCTACTCCATTTCTATACCACATCGCATTTTTTTGATGCGCAAATCCCATACCGATATTAAATACTCGTTTTTTTCCTAGATATGATCCATTCATATATGGCATCAGATTACTTTCTTTGTCGAAGAACTGCCACATAAAATATCCTTGATAATTTAATTGCGGTGCTTTAGTTGAGTAATACGCAACATTACTTCCTGTAGCGGGCAGCGCTGCAACAGCTACTCCTCCCGGAATTGTTGTGGTAGTTTGTACCGGAAAAGGATTTGCCACTGACAAACGGTAATCAAATTTCCCAAGCTTACCTTTTGCGTAAATTCCCAATCTCCTCACAAACTCATCGCTTACATCATTGGTTGTTTCCTGAACCATTGGAAGATCTAGCGCCAGGATACTTGCTACTGAAGACGAAGAATACCGCGCGGTTCCATTCCAGCCGCTCAATCCACCACCGATCACAAGATATCCTTTGCGCATGTCGTATTCGGCAGTTACATCATGAAAGAATAATTGTGATTTACGCGCAGAAATATTGTTTTGGTTGTTTATACCAAATTGCGTATAAAAAAATACTTTATTTGTTATCTGCGCTAAAATTTGATATCGCACACGTCTTAAACCAACATCAAAGGTTTCTCTTTTTGGCGTTCCAAAAATTGTGGAGCCCGGGTTATTATCATTATACCTAAACCATATTTGTGCTAAACCAGTTCCTTTTATATAGCATGTGCTATCGTCGTTTAAATAGATCTTCAGTCCATCCTTAAAACGAGTGCCGGGTGATTGTGCTTTTATATGTGCAAAATTTATAAAAAGCGTTATTAAAATTATCTTTTTCATTTTCTATTTTTTTAAAATGAGTTTTTAAATCCTGTGGATTGCTCACCCAAACTTTAAAGACCAAACAAATTATGAGAAAAAGGTCTTCAAAACAGTGATAGTATCCTTAATTTTGTTTACGAACCTTGGTTGAAGTTGGCGTATGTCCTTTTGCAGTATGAGATGAATGTTCTCTTATTTCTACATGCCCGCCTTCCAATTCATACTCTTGCTGAAAACCGTGAAGCGAATTAAGCGTGGTGTGATCTATCAATTTGCATGATGAAAGATCGATAACAAGCTGTTTTCCTTTCTCAATAGAATTCAATTGTTTTTTTAATCCCAGATAATTCGAAAACACGGCATCACCTTTAACAAAAGCGGTAATTTGATTTTCTTCGTTAGCCATTTCAACCCGTGCTTTAAAGAAGTTCTTTGGTTTTGCGCCACTGAGGGTATTAAATATGAACTCCATTAAAATTCCGCTTCCTACGCCAATTAAAAGATCAGTAGCAAGTGTCATAATAATAGTAACCACAAAGATCACCAACTGATCTACACCTATATGTAACATGTGCTTGAACTCTTTTGGGTGTGCTAATCTAAAGCCAACATATATAAGCATGGCCGCTAAAGCTGCATTAGGTATCATTTCAATAAGCGGCACAGCCATCACAATTGCCAATAACAAAAATAAACCATGAAAAAAATTAGCCCAGCGGGTTCTTGCACCATTGGAAACGTTGGCGGAACTACGTGCAACTTCACTGATCATTGGTAAACCACCAAGTAAACCGGCAATTGAATTACCGATTCCGATAGCGATAAGATCCTTATTGAAATTTGATTTTCTTTTGTATGGATCAATAAGATCAATTGCTTTTGCAGTAAGTAATGATTCTAAACTTCCTATCAATGCAAATAATATCACGTATTCAATAAAGATAGACGTGTGAGAAGTGATGCCACTAAAATTGGCGTTCATAATACCACCTTTGAACGCATCTACAACGCTTCCTATTTTTACCAAAGCAAAATTAGCAACAGCGCCTTCGGTTTTAATATGTAAAACTATTCCGAAAGGAATTGCTACTAGCAATACTACAAGTGGTGCAGGAATTTTTTTGATCTTCTGATTTTTTACAAAACTAAAAAGTATCAATATCACTAAACATGAAATGCCGATCTCGGAAATGTGCGCGTTCTCGTGCATTATACTTTGTGGTATCATGGCGAGTAGCTCTAAAGGAGCTTTTCCTTTAAGTAAAGCAGGATCAATACCTAACAACGTATGAATTTGTTTTGAAATGATAATGATGCCAATAGCTGCAAGCATTCCATGAATAGCCGCGCCCGGAAAAAAATCGGCAAGTTTACCCAACTTAAATACGCCAAATAAAATTTGGATCAAAGCTGCAACAACAATTGCTCCAAGTGTTAAGTGCCAACCTTGTTCGCCACCACCAAACGAAGACACAGCACCGCTGGCAATAACTATTAAACCGGCGGCAGGACCTTTAATTGATAAACGTGAGCCCGAAAAAAAACTTACTACTACGCCGCCAATGATAGCTGTTACCAATCCGAAGATCGCCGGAAAATCGGAGGCCTTTGCAATACCCAAACTTAATGGTAAGGCCAATAAAAATACAAGGAAGCCAGACAATGCGTCTTTTGAAAAATTTTCTTTTAATCCTGCGAATCCATCAGCAGGTATTTTATTATTTGAATTATTCAACATAGTTCTTTTAATTTTTTTCCAAAACATGCATACGCACGAATTCGGATGATTATTAAATAAATGAATTAATAGTCGTGAGCTTATTTAGCTCAACACCACAAAAAGGGTGTAACGGATCAAATACGGAAATTAGAAACTTGGATGTAGATGGGTTGCTCTGTAGGAATTACAGATGTGGATGATTGATAAAAAAAACAACTTGATGTTGTTGGAGAAAACGTTTGAAGAAAAAATGGTATGAGGATCACAAAGAGGTCCGCCTCAAATTCTTTCTCGTCTTCATTCTCATTCTCTTCAAATAAAATATCGTTGATGTTTACATTAAAAACGCCTTCGCTTACGTGAAGATGATCTTTTGTTTTTGTGCTAACGGACTCGGGCAAAGAAACAGTTGATGCAAGACAGATATTAGTGCTTACAGAAATAAAAAAGCTGACTAGAAAAAATATTGACGTGAATCTGCAACGCTTTAATTTCATACTTCAAAGTTAAAACTATTTAAGAATGAGGGGTTAATCGATTACACTAATTTAACAAAAGAGGGGGTTAATCAACGATATCGATCTTTTTAAAGAACATTCCATCGCCTTTCATAACGATAAGAACTGCCATGGCGGTTTCTTTAACAAGGGCGTGAGGAAATGAGAATTTTACTTCGTCGTTCTCTACGATTTTTTTTTGGAAAACGATCTCGCGACTTCCTCTTTCCAGATCCTGGAAAGTGATGCGTAATAATTCGGGATAGCTTTTATCTCCGGTTACAGTAAACTCTTTTGTAAGTAATTCTGCTCTGGTGCATTTAATAGATTCGTCCTTATTTAATAGAGATCCAAGAGACGGTGCTTTTAATGTATCGCCTGATGTTACCTTTTTTGTTGCAGGATTTTCACCAGCGCGTGAAACTGTAAAGCATAACAAGAAGCAAATACTGAACATCAGTTTTAATGACATATGTATGTGTTTTGAGTTTTGCATTAGTTAGTTAACAACACTCTAATTTAAACAAAAATTTAAACGATTTTTAGTCTTTGGAGATAAAATTACCCTAAAGGGGCTTTGAGTTAGTGAACGAGAAATTGTCGAGTTTAGATAAAGTTAATTTTCACGCTATAAATCAGCTACTTATAAAAAATTCAATTATTGCTGCTATAGCCTTGGGCTGAGCCAAGTGCTTTTTGTGAAGTGCCAGATGAAAGGTAAATGATCTGTTTTTTCATACGTTCATTCATTTCTAAATGCGCAGCTAAAACTAATTGAGAGTAGTTTTGAGAGGCTGATTTAAAATGACGTGTCTCGGCTTTCCAAAGGTTATATATAAGATTCATATCTCCGGTAGTAGGATTAAATGTTTTTAAAGCCAATTTTACATTGCCTGAGCCGGCGTGATAGGAATGCATTACTAGTAAACGGAACCAAAGATCTGTTTCGTTATAATTGGTAATTCCAAGGCTATCCAACATTGCTCTGGTTTTTGGGATGCATACTTTTTTTAGAAGGCTGCTTGCCGCATAGGCCGAACGTTCAAAATCGGCACGCTCATCCATGTGGCGATTCACTTTTAAACCGAACAAACGCCCTACATCTTTCATTAACTGAAAAGGGCCATAAGCGCCTGCATTTGACTTTTGTAATTTGTTAGGGCTTTCTATTAGTAAAATAGATTGCGCGTACCATGGATCGACTCCATTATCGATAAAGCAATTAATTCCTTTTTCGAATTGGATAAATGCTCTGTCAAAATCATAGAAGAATTTTTTTCCGGTAGTTAAAAGAATACGATGTGTTGAATCTAATCCTAAAGCAGTTCTTACGCTATCTTTAAAGCACGTTTTTTGTTCATCGGGCAAACTACTCCACTCTTTATTATGAATGCGTTTTAGTTCATTACGATGTGTTGCAACATTAATGATGCAGGTATCTTGATGCAAATTCATGATATTGCGCCAAAATTTTACTTGAGCAATTGTATCGCATTTGAAGTCGTACATTTGCTTATCGAATACATAATTGTGACTCACTTTAGTTAGTGGATCACAAACGCCTATAATACACGAACATAGTAATGGCTCGTTTTCGTTGTTTATTATTTTTGTAAGGCCTTTTTCAATTGGTTTATCTTTTTTAGGCGAAATAGGGTCATCAAAAGCCATTATTATGGCCAATGTAAATATCGCTAATATGATAGATAACTGTTTCAGAACTCTTAAGTTAGCACTTTTATCCCAACAATACAAATGTCATCTGTTTGAACTAATCCACCCTTCCATGTTAAGAACGTTTGCTCTAAAAGTTTGACTTGCAGACTCATATCCTGAGCATGATTAGCTAACAGGAGCTCATCGAGCTGTTTATACCTGAACTTCTTGCCCTTTGGGCCTCCAAATTGGTCGGCATAGCCATCGGTATATAGATAAATAGCGTCGTTTTTTTGAAGCTTGAATTCGTTAGAAGTGAATGATTTTTCTTCGCCGTGATAATTCCCTACGGGCATTTTATCGCCTTTTATTTCCTGCAAAGTATTATCGCGTACAATCATTGCATTATTATTTGCTCCTGCGAATTCAAGTGTATTATTGCTTTTATCCCAAACACATAAACCAATGTCCATTCCGTCATTCTGACTTTCGTTCTCCTTACTAAGCGCCAACATTATTTTTGAGCGCAAACGATTCAATATCTTGGAAGCTTTGTGGATTTTATTTTCGATCACAATTTCGTTGAGCAAACTATTTCCAAGCATACTCATAAAGGCGCCCGGAACTCCATGGCCTGTGCAATCGGCAGCTGCCCAAATGCTTTTATTGTTAGGCGTTTCATAGGCCCAATAAAAATCGCCACTTACAATATCCTTCGGTTTAAAAAGCACAAAATTCTGTGCTGATATTTTTTGCCAAACGCTATCATTCGTGAGTACGGCATTTTGTATCCGATTAGCATAGGTAATACTATCAATGATCTCCTTTTGTTTTTCTTCGATCTGATCTTTTTGATAAACTATTTCGATATTTTGTTGTTCCACCAAATATTTTTGTTTTTCGATGATCTCTTTTTGTTTTTTCGTTATTTTATATCTGTTATAAAAAAGTATTCCGCCTATTAATACAATACCCAAACCGATCATTAAAAATATCTTTTGTTGTTTGTCTGTTTCAAGTTGTGCATTTTGATTTTCAATTTGCAGATCCGCGATCTGCTTTTCGCCAGCGCTTAGGATGCTATCTGTATATGCAGCACCAGTATTACTAAGCGACAACACGCTTAATTCACTGTTATACTTTGCTAAAAGCGTAGAGTATTTTGTTTGGTATTCATTTGCTTTTTTATACTCTCTAAGTTCATTATAACACACTGATGTGTTGAAGTATAAATTCCTTATGCTTGAGGTATTTGAATTGGTATCTGCATATTTCTCAGCGGCTAAATAAACATCCTTAGCTTTTTTAAAATCCTTTTTTAAGTGAAAAACGCTTGCATAATTAATAAATCCGTCAACTATTCCATCACCACTTGAAAATTTCAATTTTAGGTCCAACGCTTTTTTAAAATATGCTGTTGCCGAATCCAACTGGTTATTTTCTCGATAGATATTTGCTAAATTATTATATCCTGAAGCCATGCTTAAACTATCCTTGTCTTTTACCCAATAATCCATGGCATTCCGAAAGTAATATTTCGCTAATTCGTAGTTCTTCTCAGAAGCGGCACAAGTACCCAAGTTATTATTTAAATTGGTGATACTTGAAACATCATTTATATTATGACTCTTTAAAATACCCAATGCTTTTTTATAATAAACCGAAGCTGCGTCGGGACCATAAACATAATAGTATACATTACCCAAATTTGTGTATGCTGAAGACAAAGAAAGATACTCGGTGGTTTTTTCTAAGAAGTTAATGGCTATTAAATACTTCTTAAGAGCCTCCTCATCTTTTTGAAGATCGTTTAAGTAATCCGCTATTATCCGGCAACCAAAACCTTTCCAGTAATCATTATTGTTCTTTACGCCAAGATCATAAACATTCTCTCCGATCTCTTTGTACTGTCTACAATCTTCCTTATCATTAAAATAGTGATACAGATTTCTATACGATTCTACTTTTTGCGAATCAGATTTTGCAATATTTAATTTTTGATATAAACTGTCTAATTTTGAAACTTGTGAATTGGCAACGACATACATTGCAAAAAACATAGCTACACCAAATATTCTTTTTATCCAGGTCATTTATGAAAAAATTAAGCTAAATACTTCTTCAATTTTAGAAGCTGCTACTATCTCGATGGTAAATGTTTTTTTATGTAGGCCTTTTAAATTATGCGAACTGATAATGATCTTTTTGAATCCCAATTTTTCGGCCTCACTAACGCGTTGTTCAATTTTATTTACAGGACGAATCTCGCCGGTTAATCCAACCTCGCCGCTAAAACACACCGATTGCGGAATTGGAATATCTTCATTGCTACTTAAAACGGCGCAAAGTAAAGCAAGATCAATTCCGGGATCTTCAACACGAATACCGCCTGCTATATTTATGAATACATCTTTTATGCCCAATTTAAATCCGCAACGTTTTTCAAGAACGGCTAGTAACATAGATAATCTTCGCAGATCAAAACCGGTTGAACTTCTTTGAGGAGTTCCATAAGCAGCGCTGCTTACCAAAGCTTGTGTTTCAATAAGCATGGGCCTGTTTCCTTCGAGAGTTGCAGCAATAGCAACTCCACTTGTAGGTACATCGCGATCGGTAATTAATATTTCGGATGGATTTAATACTTCACGCAAGCCATCACCATTCATTTCGTAAATACCCATTTCATTAGTACTTCCAAAACGATTTTTTGTACAACGCAATAAACGGTAAATATGATTGCGATCACCCTCAAATTGCAATACGGTATCTACCATGTGCTCTAATACTTTTGGTCCGGCCAAACTTCCTTCTTTAGTAATATGGCCTATCATGAACACCGGAGTATTTGTTTCTTTTGCGAATCGTAAAAATTCAGCCGCGCATTCTCGAACCTGACTTACACTTCCGGGACTGCTTTCAATATAGGATGTGTGAATTGTTTGAATAGAATCAATAACTACCAATTGTGGTTGAATTTGGGCTATTTGCTGAAAAATATTTTGCGTATTTGTTTCTTGTAAAATAAAACAGGTATTTGTTGTATAGCCAATTCTATCGGCGCGCATTTTTATTTGTTGTTCGCTTTCTTCTCCACTTACATATAATACTTTTAAATTTTTTAAGCGCAAGGCTAATTGTAACATTAACGTTGATTTACCAATGCCGGGCTCTCCGCCAAACAAAACTAAACTTCCGGGAACTATTCCGCCGCCCAGTACCCTTGCCAATTCTTTACCGGGAACGGCTATGCGAGGATACTCTGCTGTGCCAACTTCATTTAATAAAATGGAAGTATTTGATTTTGCATTACCGTTTTTGTTTGACGAGAAAACCTGCAAACGCGAATTTTTAGTGTCCTTTTGAATTATTTCTTCTACATAGGTATTCCATTCGCCACAACTGCCGCACTTGCCAACCCACTTGGACGCTTGCGCACCACAGTTTTGGCAAAAAAAAGTTGTTTTAACTTTAGATGTTACGCTCATTATAAATATAAAGATATGAAATATCCTATGGATTGATTGCTACAGAATATAGCATTTTAAGGAATACTTTATTGTAATTTGGACGCCCATGCCTACCGGCAGGCGGGCTCGCTTGGAGTTTATCCTGAGCGGAGCCGAAGGACTGCAAGCCTGCTTGTTCTTCAAATATTCAACATCACAAAAGCACCCCAATAGAAAGGATCCTTATATTTTGTCTTTAACTTCTTTTGTGCCTCTGCAAATGCTTGTTGTTTGTTTCCCGTTTTTGCATAGTTGCTGTAAAACATCGTCATTAATTCCATTGTAGCTTCATCGCTCACACTCCACAAGCTCATAATAATGGATTTTGCTCCGGCAATTAAGAATGCGCGTTGCAATCCATAAACTCCTTCGCCTTGCTTTACACTTCCTAATCCGGTTTCGCAAGCGCTTAAAACAACAAGATCGGTTTTGTCTAAATTCAATGTCATGGCTTCATACGCCGTTAGTACGCCATTGTCCGCGCCTGTTGCACGATAGTTTTCATCAAACACATTATCGCAGTTTGCCAGTAATAAACCACTGCGCAATAATGGATTTTCTTTTGCAACCGCTATATCAATTCCTAATACTTTATTGGTTTCCATTTTTGAAAGGTCGGCTAAAAAATAACCGTGCGTAGCAATATGTAAAATATCGGGCGACTTAATGTTCTTCATTTTTGTTTCGGTAGCTTCCTTTCCGTACAAAGTTGTTGTAGTTAATTTTAATATTTTTAAAGTGGCGGTAATATTCTTAACCTCCTTTTCTGTTCCTGGTAATTGTGGAATAAGATCATGCGTACCATAAAGAGGATTCCCAATTAAAAATGCTGTTTTTGGCTTCTCGTGTTTGTCTTCGTCTTTTTTTACAGAAATAATATCCTTAATATTTCCCACAAACTGAATAGAGTATTTATCTAAGATGTATTTTCCGCCCTTATCCTTTATTGAATTGATACTTAGCTGATGGTAAGCGCCGTCTAATGAAAGATACGCTCTACCCATTCCCGCCAAACTCGAATCAATGCCTTTCCATGCAATCGGATAAATAAATAATTCGGGCTTTTGATCGATAATGTTTGATCTGAAAATACTAATGGAATTATTAATGGTATCGGCGTAACCCATTTCAACCACACCAAGAGAATTATTCTTTAAAACCAAGCCCATATATAAGGAGCGGCCGGTGAGTTTATTTTTGTATTCATTTACCTGAACAATTTCAATAGCCGTTTCGTTTGTTTTTAATGATTGCTGGATGATTTCGTAAGAAGTTATTCCTTTTGAACTGTTTTCTCCAAACAAGGCGCTTTTTTGCGATAACAAACGTTCATATTCATCGGCTTTCTTTTGTAGGCTATCCAAGTTGATCTTATCCTGCGCCAATTCTTCTTTGCTTAATTGAAATGCGCTATTTAAATTTTCCTTTGTGTCTAACCACTGCTTATACAATTTTTTTAGTTCAGCATCATCACTTTGCAAAATGCTGTTGCGTAATTTTGACGAGCCATTCAATAAAAATCCTTTGGTAACAATAAGTGTGTTTAGCATTTGCTTTACTAATTCTGGATCAGTTTTATAATTTGAAAGCACAAAAGCATAATACCGCTGCAGCATGTTTTGCGTCTTTTCCCAATACAAATTCTTTTCATTATCGTTAAGGGTATTAAAGAACTTAGTAATGTAATTTTGCGTATTATCTAAAACAATTTGAAAAGAGGCTTTAGCGCCCGCAATATCTTTTAAATTCCATTGAATGATGGCTTTTTGTTCTAAGGCCTGCAAATAGGATGGATGAGATTCGCCATACAACTCCTTCTTTTGTTCAAGAACTTTTTTTATCATCGTCAGTGCTTCTTCGTTATTTCCAACAATTCGATAATAGTTTGCTTGCTCCTGTAAGATCTTTACGGTAAGCGGATGTTTATCGCCAAGTTTACGTTTATTGATATCGTGTGCACTTTGTAATAGTTTCTCTACCTCTTTGTAATTCTCCATTTCAATGTACAATTGCGCTAAACCACTTTTCAAATGCGCCAGATCGGGATGTACACCTAATTTTTTTTCTTTTACAATAATTGCTTTTTTAAAGATCTCTTCAGCTTTATCGTATTTTTTTTGAAGTCGGTAAACCTGTGCTAAATTTATATCGATCTTTATGAAGTTAGATGAATTTGGATCAAGCACTCTTCCTGCCATGGCAATTGCGCTATCCATATTCATCTCTGCGTCTTTTAATTTGTTCATGTCAACATACACCATCGCCAAATTGTTACTGGTAAGCGCTTTTCCTAATTCATCTTTTTGTTCGGCAAGGATCTTATGCGCATTTTTTATATATGTTTCGGCCTCGGTATAACTTCCCATGTCCTTTAGCAAAACGCCCTTGTTGTTTAATGAAACGGCTATCATCACTTTATTATCCATAGCTTTACGAAGCCCAATGGCCGAATCGCAATAAGGCATAGCCTTAGCATAAAGTCCTTTATTTTGATATAACAATGCCATGTCGCTTATTACTTGCGCATATGTAGTATTGCCCTTCATTTTTTCGGCGCGGATATAATATTCGGCCGAACGCTTAAATGCTACTTCGGCCATATACATGCGGTTAGATGCCATAAGCATTTCGCCTTGGCGCATATTATTATAAGCTAAATTCTCTCCTGAATTTGAGCCATTAGCAGTTAAGCCACTTGTAAAACCGGTTGTGAGTGAGTTCCCTTTTTCTTCGGCTTCAAACAAAGCACTATTATCTAAAAAGGAAATAGCGTAATTAAAATTACTTTCATCGTAGTTATCTCGCATTTTATCCATCTTTTTTGTGATGGGGTTAATGTCTCTTAGTTTATCTCCGAGGCCTTTTAATTTTCCTTGGGCATGAATGCATTTTCCGGTGAGTAAAAAACAAATTAGTATGTATCTTGATCTCATGACTTACTTTAGATTTATATATTCGGTTGTTTTTAATAAAAGATCCATGAATAAGATCTTGGGATTTGCATTTCGTTCTATATAATAAAAGTTGCTATTGAATTCCTCGATAAGTAATTGATAATTTTTTTGATTTATAAATGGTGCGAATTTCTCGAGAAACTGTTTTTCGGTTCCCGATAAACGCACTAAAGATCTTTCGCCAAAATTATACATCAACGCATCTCTAAAAACAGCCAATGAATATGTAATGAATTGTTTTTGCTTTTCTCGTCCGTTTCCTGCATTTTCTTCTACCCAAAGTAAAGCTTTATCTGAATCGAATTTTACTGCCAATCGCATGAATTTTTGAAAGTGAGACAAGAACGAAAGTCCTTCATCATCTTTATGCAAGGCAGCTAATGCCTCTCTAAAATTTCCTTCACTTAAAAAAGCCGCTTGCAGTGCTGCTGTTTCGTTAACGCCTAAGCGATCCATCAAATTTTTTGCGATTTCTTTTTCTTCAACGGCATAAAACGGAATGTGCTGAACGCGTGATAAAATGGTGGCCATTAATCGTTCGGTATCATTCGCTATTAAAATAAAAATAGTGTCGTCGGTTGGTTCTTCTAACACCTTTAATAATTTATTAGCCGCTTCCGAATTCATTCGGTCGGCTTGCCAAATGATCATGATCTTATAAGAGCCTTCAAAGCTTGTATAGCTTAGTTTTTTTAAAATGTCGGCGGATTCTTCAACCGGAATGATGGGTTGCTTATTCTCGCCATTTAATTCTTCTACCCAATCATTAATCGTTAAATAATTATTGCGCGAAAATGCTTCTCTAAAATCAACAATAAGGTCGTTACTTGTTTTTACGTGTTTGCTTTTAATGATCGGAAAAACAAAATGCAGATCGGGATGAATTAATTTTGAAACTTTTCCGCATGCAGGGCAAGTGCCGCAGGGTTCGTTGTTGGTTTTATTTTTACAAAATAAATATTGTGCTAAAGTAATGGCTGCTAATAAATGTCCACAACCATCTTTTCCTGAAAACAATAACGCATGAGGAAGACGTTGGGCGTTCACCATTTTTACTAATCTATCTTTCGCTTCGGCCTGGCCAACAATATCTTTGAATAACATTTGCTTAATGCTTTAGTATTTTGGTATCATTCCTCTAATTCCCATATCCACTGGTTTTTCGCCAACTTCCGGCTGAAAATATCCGTCAAATGTAATTTCGTTCCACTCAAAACTTTTATTGGTTGATAGTGAAACGGTTATAATAATATCTGACGTTTCACTTCCGGTAATTACTAAGGGTGCTCCAACTGTTGGCGAAACTGTTGTTACAAACTCTCCTGTAACCAAACAACTTCCGGGAGGAATTGGCGAGCTTGCATTTGGATTTACCACTGTTGTTGCGGGTGCTTGTCCATCGGCCCAATAATCAACACCAAAAACTTTTGTATAAAAACCCCAATAGCCTTGCGCGTGATTTCCAACACCGCCCGTGGTTGGTGTCATTATCGCACTGTGCATTTTATATTTTGAAATGTAAGTATTATAGCCTACAAAAGAGGCAATGGTTCCGATAATAATACCTGCTGAAGTTGTTTTTACTTTGATATCATAATTTTGATAGGCCAACGATACTCTTAACCATTTGTAGGTTCCAACAACAGAAGGTGTGATCGGAACTGAGAAAAATATTTCATTGTCTTTTACAACATAACCTTGGCAATGCACGATGGCAGGTGTTCCTCCACAGCTCGTTTCAGGAGCATGATATAATTTAACACCGCTACCAACTGCGGTAAGATCATTTTGTGCTAATTCGATATAATGCGCACTCATACCATTGAATACAGGAGAATATGCGCCATTTCCTGCTCCTACAGATGCGGGCACACCCAAATTATTTAAACGGACTTGTGTACTATCAAATTTGAATTTAAATATCAACTTTGGGCCGGGTTGAGTATTGGTCCAAACGGTATCCGGAAAATTACACGTAGGGCAGGCGGAAGCACCTGTTGTAGTGGTTGGTAAAGGCTGTGGTTCGGGGTCATCCGCCTTTTTTTTACACGAAAAAATAATCACAGAAACTAAACAAAGAGCAATGAGTTTTTTCATTTTTTATTATTTTTAAACCTTAATTACATTTGGTATAAATTTACAAAAAAAATTATGCGTATCGTTATACAAAGAGTGCTAAAAACCCAGTTAAAAATAAATAATGAAGTATATAGTCAAATTGGGGCCGGCTTGATGGTCTTAGTGGGCATAGAAGAGCCTGATAGCTTGGAAGATATAGATTGGCTGACATCGAAGATAAGCACTTTGCGCATTTTTGGAGATGAGGAGGGCAAACTTAATTTAGATGTAAATCAAATAAACGGTGAGGTAATGGTGGTAAGTCAGTTCACACTTTTTGCAAGTACAAAAAAGGGTAATCGCCCTTCATTTTTACGATCTGCAAAACCCGATATTGCTATTCCGCTTTACGAAATTTTTATAAAAAAACTTGGAGCTTTAATTTCAAAACCTATACAAACAGGGCAGTTTGGTGCCGGCATGAAAATAGAATTGGTAAATGATGGTCCTGTTACACTGATCCTTGATAGCAAGGATAGGGAGTAGATCAAGATAACGTAAAATGGCCTAGAAATCTATGGCTTTTTTGGGCGTGTCCCCTACCAAGCAAAATGCCTTGGAAATTATTTGGAAAGCATTTTTGCTTGTAGGGGTCGGGCTTTACGCTTCAATCTTTTTGCGCCAAAGAGGCAGGCGCAAAAAGTATTTCCGCTGCAATCCCTCACGCGGCATATCGCAAAATTGAAGCGCAGAAAAAACCTTGAGTGTTATTTCGGTACAGAAAACAGGATTCTTGCGGGACAAAATGTCCCGCTCGGGAATTAAAACACTAACACTTTCCAAACTGCTGCGTGGGGGATTGCAGCGGAGGCCCTGCGCGGCAAAAACAAAAGATGCCGTGGCAGCGAGGAGGCGCCCAAAGGAAGCCACCGCAGCGCACAGGCATTTTGTTTTTGCAAGTAGGCCGAAGCGTAAAGCCCAACGGCGAGCGAACTTCCAGCCTGTGTGGGGTGAGCTATGCCGGCACGCCCAAATAAAAAAATGAATAAAAATATAACAAAGCTTTCGCGCAGCACTAAAACAAAGTAAAATCCGTATATTTAAACTCAAATTCAGGCAGTGAAACCGCGCATTTTATTACAGGATAAACAATTTGAGATCACTATACTTCGCCTCTGCCATCAATTGATAGAAGTGCATGGTGATTTTAATAATTCGGTGATCATTGGTTTGCAACCACGTGGTGTTTTATTGGCCAAGCGCATTCAGCAAGTGTTACAAAAGATATTGAAAAATAAAAAAGTGCACTGTGGAGAATTGGACATCACATTTTTTAGAGATGATTTTAGAAAAAAAGAATTGATCCCCAATAGTACCAACATTGATTTTATTATTGAAGATAAAAATGTGGTTTTGGTGGATGATGTTTTATTTTCGGGCCGCACCATTAGAGCCGGCTTAGATGCCATGTTAGCTTTTGGAAGACCGGCCGATGTTGAGTTATTAGTACTCGTTGATCGTCGTTTTCAACGTCATGTTCCTATTCAAGCAAAATATGCAGGCATTACCATTGATTCTATTGCACAACAAAATGTGAAAGTAGATTGGAAAGAGCTTGATGGGAAAGATAAAGTTACACTGATAGATAAGTAATGAAGCCAAAGCAAACCGATCACTTACCTTATTACTCGTATTACATTGATCTTGTTGAACAGGATGAGATAGTTGATGCATTGGTAGAAGGCAAAAAATGGGTAAGCGCATTTATAAAAAGCGTTCCTGATTCGGAAGCAGAATATGCTTACACCGATAAAAAGTGGACAGTTAAACAAGTATTGAATCATATGATTGACACCGAACGCATTTTATGCTATCGCGCTTTATGTTTTGCGCGCGGGGAAAAACAATTACTTCCTGCGTTTGATGAGAATACATACGCGGCCAATGCCAATTTAAAAAATACCGATTTTAATTTGTTGTGTGAGGAGTTTGTAGCGGTTCGCGAAGCAAGTGTTTTACTATTCAAACAATTGGGCGCTAAAGAACTCCAAATAAAAGGCACAACCGGGCTTGGCGATGTTACCGTACTTTCGATAGGATATATGATGTGCGGGCACGCTTTACACCATATCAAGGTTATTCAAGAGCGCTATCTTCCTTAGAGCCTCAATGTTTCCAGGCTTTTTCTATCAAACCATTAGGTGTTTCCAAAAATTTGCGTTACCTTTAATTTTTGAAATTATACATTTCAAAAACAGATGAGTCACTTAAGTGTAAACCACCTTCTCGGAATAAAAGATCTCTCCAAAGCCGACATTGAACTCATTTTAAACACAGCCTCTAATTTTAAAGAAGTCATTAACCGTCCGATCAAGAAAGTTCCTTCGTTGCGCGACATTACGGTAGCGAATTTATTTTTTGAGAACTCAACCCGAACACGTTTATCGTTTGAACTGGCGCAAAAACGTTTAAGCGCCGATATCATTAATTTTTCTGCCTCTAACTCCTCGGTTAAAAAAGGAGAAACGCTTGTTGATACTGTAAATAATATTTTGGCCATGAAAGTGGACATGATCGTAATGCGACACAGCAGCCCGGGCGCGGCCATATTTTTATCGAAGAAAATAAATGCCAAAATTGTAAATGCAGGCGATGGTGCACACGAGCATCCAACACAAGCTTTATTGGATGCTTTTTCGATGCAAGAAAAGTTGGGCGACTTAAAAGGAAAAAAAGTGGTAATCGTTGGAGACATTCTTCATTCGCGCGTGGCACTTTCAAATATTTTTTGCTTGCAAAAACTTGGCGCAAAAGTAAAAGTGTGCGGACCAAGCACTTTAATTCCGAAGTATATTACCAGCTTGGGTGTAGAGGTAGAAACTGATCTAAGAAAAGCGTTGGAATGGTGTGATGTAGCAAACATGTTGCGCATACAATTAGAACGACAAGACATTAAATATTTTCCTACGTTAAGAGAGTACACCATGATGTACGGCTTAAATAAAGAAATTCTGGATAAGCTTTCTAAAAAAATAATCGTCATGCACCCGGGCCCAATAAATCGTGGGGTAGAAATTACCAGCGACGTGGCCGATAGCAAACAATCAATTATACTTGAACAAGTAGAAAATGGCGTGGCGGTGCGAATGGCTGTAATGTATTTATTGGCGGGCAGACAAGCGGAGCAATAGTTCTCGATACAATTTTTGCAGGAGGCAGGCAAAAATCACTCGAACTGCCATGGCAAAAAAATTACGATTCCTTTGTCACGAATTTCGCTAATTACGCCAATCATTGGCGCCTATTGGTTCAATGGGTGTAATAAATATGATTAGTTAAATTCGTTTCTGCAAAACACAGTTTAATGAAAATTAGTGTAATTCGTGTCTAAAAATAAGATTCGCGTAGCGACAATGAAATTAATAGATCTTATAAAGTAAGGGCTTACTCGGGCTGGCATCATTTTCAAACGATGCGATTTGAATGTTTAGTAAATACGTTCCGTCGATTATTTCGTTTGGAACATAGATCATTTCGGTGATAGTTTTTTGTGTTTGCGTGTTTGCGGGGTAATTCCAAAACGCGTGATGTGCTTCTAATTTACCATCGTCTTTTTCTTTGTCTACACTTGGAAGATCGATGAGTAAATGTTCAACGCCTTTATCGTTTAAATAATTAATGGCATCACTTACAATATATGGGGGATTGGAGTTACTGTATTGCATGTGCAATTTATTCAACCCATTGCTTAAAGTTCGGATCACAATTGCCTCTGTATTTTCTGCATCTTTTAAAGCAGTTTCTAATTGTTTTCGTGTGATTACAAAATCACCATTTTGTAATTCTTCGGGTAAAATAGTTACAACTTCGGCAATGAACATAAAGCGCGAAAGTGTTTTGTTAATGGAATAGTTTTCTTTACTAATATGCCCAACACATTCGGTATGTGTTCCGTTGCCGTGAGGATTAAACGTAATGTTCCTAAAATTTACACTTCCTCCTTTATTTACATCGCCTACCCAATTGCCTGCAACAACAGCTTTTATTTTCATGGGCTCAACATACCATGCGCTTACGCAATCTTTATTGCTTGTTAAGGGAATTGAAATGTCTATAGGTTTAAAAAAATCTACCTGATAGGATATCCCTTTATGAAAAATATTTGCGACCATACAGTAAAGATATCAATTATAATTGATTTTATTTCCAAACGATCTTCATCTTCTTTCCTTTTACAAAGTGCTCCTGCTTTTTTCCGTTGATGACAATGTTGGAGGTTTCGCGAATAATTGTAAATGTCAACACGGTTCCTTTTCTATTTACAAAAAAAGCATCAGCCACACTCATCCAGCCGATTTGAATGGTAATTCCAAATGGATTTTTAGTTTTCGAAATATCTTTTGATATACTGCAGGTATCGGTGTTAGTTGGAAGTTGATCGGGCTGATTGCAATTTAGTGTAAAGGTTTTGCCACTGGAAGCAATTACAGTTCCTGTGATGGTTTTTTGCGCGAATAATACATTGCAAAAGGTGAAAGCGAGAATACTAAATAGTCGAACCTCAAAAAGTATTTTTTATTATTTGGGCGCCTTATCGGGCTATCACTTCAAGCTTGTTTGTCCTTTGCTATGTTTGTCGCACTGCG
>JAWXAS010000109.1:0-4996 GCA_034439635.1 Bacteroidota bacterium
CCGTTTTTATCGTAAGCATAAATCGATTTTTTTATCATTTTCCCTTTATCATCCATTGTAATTTCATAAGCTCGGTCTCCTTTTGCATTGTATCCATGTTGCGTTTTTTCAATCTGTTTCCCATTTGAATCATAGGTCGTTTCAACAGTTTTGTCTTTGTTCACATTGTATTCTGTGGTAATTTTCTTTTTTAAATGCCCTTTTTCATCGTATACCAATTCTTCCGTTACATCCCCGTTCTTGTTGTAAGTATGTCCTTCTTTCTTTTTAATAGAACCATCTTTGCCATACTCAACCAATTCTATCACGTTTCCATCCTTATCAAATTTTTCATAGGAATCGGTTCTGGTCTTTTCTTTATCGTCAGAAAGGTCAGTCACTACAACCGTTGTAGACTTTATTTTCAGTTTTTTTACATCTTTACGGCCTTGTGAAAAAGCAGAAAATTGAAAAATGGTACAAATCACAAATGTATAAATTAGCTTCATTTTCATGGTTTCGTTTTTATCGGTCTATTTCTATCATTTCACACTCAACTTCTTGTTTCTTTTTTGTAATCTCTACTGTTTTTAAAACTGCTACGCGGTTTGCCGTTGTCACATTAGTTCCTTCTGAGTATGCATAAATGGTGTATTTTCCGGTGCGTAAGTATTTAAATTCATATACTCCATCACCATTGGCCTGTATTCTATCGCCATAAGTAGCATCATCGCCATAAATAATATATACATCTTCATAAGCTCCGGCATATTCTCCTCCAAGTGAAGCAAGAATTGCAACGCCAAATTGATTGTATCTTTTTACCCATATTTTTCCTGTGATGGTAGCTTTCCCGCCTTCTCCTTCTGATTTTTTACAAGAAGAAAAGGTTAGTAGTGATATTGTAAAAAGCGATAAAAATAAAATTTTGACTAGTTTCATATGAATGCGTTTTATTATTTATAAATAACAAGATCTTCGGTTTCTACTACTTCTTTTTTATCACTAATAGTAACTGAAACATCAACCGTTTTAATTCCTGAACCGTAAAAATAGGATGCTCTAGTAGTATCTTTCGATTCGACATATATTTTATAATCGCCTTTGCGAAGATACTTGAATTCAAATATTCCGTCTGGTCCTGATTTTACTTTGTTACCATAACTAACGTCATCTCCATAAATGATATAAACATCTTCATCTGCCCCAGCAAACTCCCCTTTCAAAGTATAGGATCCGCCTGGATATGGGCCGAGTGTATTGTAGTTTTCTACCCAAATTCTTCCTTTAATGGTTGCTCTTCCTCCTTCGCCAGCAGGTTTTTTGCAGGAAGCAATTATTACTGTTAGTGTAACAGCTGATAAGAATATGATTTTTTTCATAGATTGACTAGTTAAAATAATGTTATTACAATGTTAAAAATAATTTCTGTATTAATTCTGTAGCCAGTAGCATATAATTAACAAAATCACATTTGTCAATTAGCTTTTGCGCGAACCAGCTTAACCGTTTTTGTAAATTCGCTTGTTTTTAATTCGATAAAATACATTCCTGAGGCTAACGACAAGCCATTCGTGTCAAAATTAAAGGAATAGCTTCCTTCAGCATGAAAGATGTTTGGAGAAATAATAGTAGCTACTTCTTGGCCAATTACTGAATACAGTTTTATACTTACTTGCATACTTTTTGGCAATTGAAAATTGATAGTAATGTTGTCGCTGAAAGGGTTTGGGTAAACGTCTAAGCCGAGTTCAAGAATATCAAAATGTGCCCTAAAAATATCATTGCTGTCAATATTTAAGGTAATCCCAGCCGATGAATCATTTGCTATAAGATTGTTATTTGCTTCCCAATATTTAAATTCAAAACCGGGATTTGCTATTGCTGTAATAGTAACAGGAACTCCATCAAAGTAAACGCCTGTCCATGGAAGCGACTCAGGAGTAATGGTGCTGATTTTAATTTTACCGGCTCCTGGTGGCATTACATCCAATGTTACATCTACTTGTTTTGTTAACGCAAACTGACTTTGTATTTGATCGCGAGCAAATCCAATTCTATCCGTTGCAAAAGTCATAATGGTGTCGATTTCATATTCCCATTCAGTTACATTGGATGATGGGCCAATTAATCCACCCCAAAAACTTCCGCCCCAGCGAGTAAAGTGTCGCGGCATTTCTGGCAACATTTCATCGTGCAGCACATCTATGTTTTGTTGCATAGTGCTGGGTAAAAAAATGGTATTCATTAAATCTGCATAACGGTCTACAAAATAATTTTTAAATTCAGTATTGGCTAAAAGTCCCGATAACATTGTTGAGTGAGGATTGACAGTAACAGGATTAATTGCTATATCTAAAAAGTCTGTACTAACAGCTCCGCCCCAAGCAGCCGCAAACCCGAGTGATAAGTCGGTGTCCCATAAAACATAACGCCATTTTCCAACTGGATTGTTTGGTCGCCAGAATTTAATATTGTTGGTATAACTTCCAAGCCAATCGACATTTAAAATATATGTTTCTGTAATGAAGTAGTCGCAAAAATTTTCTATGTCCAACATGTTTTTTGCGGAAGTGTAATTTGCGGGAATCGACATGTCGTTTGAACCAATCCAACTCGACATATTTAAAAAAGCAGTATTACTTCCTTCAATAATACTTCCATCAAATTGTAAAAAATCGATTTTGTCGGCAGGAACACCGCTGTTGTTTTCAATATAATCTTTGTCTTGTTTTTCGCGTAATTCATAAACGCCCCAGTAATCACCATTGATGAAAAGCACACAGGGTCTGCCATCCATAATGTCGAGGTTGGTACTTTTTTGTGCATTTTTTTGATTGAAGCGATCACGCATATGAGCTTTGTTCCAATCCGAACCGGCATTTCGAATGTTAAAAGATTTGTATTGTGTGATGTATGGTTTATCAGGAAATAAAGGGTAATCAATAGTTTCACCTTTATAATTTTCTTTTGTTTTTACAGCAAAACCGCGTTGTGGCCATGCTTTAGAATAATTCCCCTGAATAGCGATAGAAGATGGAGTTTCAAATCCCAGATTTCCATTTGGGTCGAAATACTCAATGTTTGCGGGGCGTTCCCAGCCTTGCCAAAAATTTGCTCCTTGAAAAGGAACGTTCACCGTATCAGCGTTCGGCCCCATGACGTACATCCCATAATAGAAATCGAATAAATTATAAGGATCGCTGGTTAATGAAACAACCGGTAATTCTATGTTTTCGTTAATGAAATAAGTATTCGTTATAATTTCACTTGGCAGTTGCAACGGGTCTGTTGAGTAAGTGCGAGCTCTTACAACCATTGTAGAATCAATGGTTATAGAAGATGAATACAATGCACTTGTTTGATCCGGATCTTTTCCATCAAGTGTATATCTTACCAAGCCGGTGGAAGATGACATGCTTAAGGTTTGTGTTGAATTATAAAATCCGGCACTCAACGAAAAAGAAGGTTTGTTTAAATAATTATTGTAAAACGCAGAAGTGTTATTGGTGGTATCAGGTGTGGGAGAATCAAAATAATACCAGCTGCTTGCTCCATTCGGTCGTCTTCCGTAGGTATTATTTAATTGCATGTCGCCAATTATTTTTTGGTCAACGATGCTTCCTGATGGATCTTTTAAAATCAATTCTTGTCCGGTACTGTTTAAATTAAAACTGGTATGTAAATTAACGGTAGCTGCAAAAGGATAATAAGTAACAGTAGTATCATTTACTCCAATTAAAAAATATGGAATCATGGAAAGGTCATCCGTGCCACTTGAAAAATTATGTACTTGAACACTAAAAACATTCAATCCAGGTTTAAGTGCAGCATCCACTGTTTCAGGCGAAATAAAATAGGCTGCTGAAAAATTTCCAGTAGAATAAACGGTGGCTTCGTGTTCATCGTATGCCCAAGTATTAAAGTTTGGTCTGTCACCATAAATACCAATATTTGCGCGGGCCACTTCCACACCATTCAAATATGCTACAAAGCCATCATCAAAATCTAAAAATAATAATGCAGTTGGAATTTTACTGGTGTCGGCAACATTAAAAGTGCTGCGCATAAAAACAGAAGTGATTGGAGGTGTTATTGTACTGTCGTCACCATCCCCGTATCCGATTCCACCCATTCCGCTTAACCAAGATGCATCATTAAAGCTGATATCAGGCCAATTGGTAGGAGGATTTGCTGTCCCTAAAAAATATTTCCAGGTAACTTGAGGATAAACGGGAACTTCCCAGTGGTCGAAATAAGCGTTTCGATTTTTTTTAGAACAAAAAACAGTGAGGTAATCGTTTGCTTTAATATTGATGCTAGGGAAAGTCCATGATTTTGTTTTTCCGTTTTCTATGCAATTAATGGTGTAACCACCCATGTTGATTGGGGTTGCTGTCGGATTGTAAAATTCAATCCAATCTTCTTGGTCTCCATCCTCATCCAAATAGGTAGAAACACTTGCGCTAGAAACTTCATTAATGACAATTTGAGCATTTGAGTGAAATGCTAAAAGAAATTGAAAGTAGAAAATACAAAACAGTAAGCGTGTATTCATGCGCAGCTTATATTTAATGTAAATTTAACATAAAGTGATGCTAATACAAGCATTTTCGGGTTTTTATTTATAGAAATTGACATGTTTGGAGCATACTTAGACGAATAAGATTGTATAAGGTTTAATTACAAAAAAAGAACACCTATTTTTTAAAAATAGCGTTAAAGTCCGACTCGTAACTACTGCCAATGGGGATTTCCTTGCCGGCAATCGTAATAATTTTTTTTCTTACGTTTTCTATTTTATCGAATGGGATAATGAATGAGCGATGTACGCGGATAAATTCCTTTGATGAAAGTTTATCCAGTATGCTTTTCATAGTCATTCTCGTTACAATAGGTTTTGGGTTGTTGTGCAAATGAATTTTTAAATAATCGTCTAGGCCTTCTATTAATATGATGTCGTTGATTGCAATTTTAATCAAACTATAGTCGGCTCTTACGAATAAATACTGGTCCA
>JAWXAS010000110.1:0-9545 GCA_034439635.1 Bacteroidota bacterium
AAAAACATCTGCCGCTTTTTTAATCCTTTTTTACTTTTTTCGATAGATTTTTATAGGACTATTTTTAAACAAACTCAATAATGGCAAGGGTTACAGAGTTTTTGAGGGGCGACTATTTAATACCCCGCTTTATTAGCATCATACGCATTAAACGTTCCCATTGCTTTTGCTATTAATTTTTGCTCGCGGTTATTACACATAATAGTGCACTCCGTTATTAAAATGCGTTTTCCTTTTTGTAACACTTTTGCATGCGCAACTAATTCATCATTCAACAGGGCAGGGGAGAGGAAATTTATTTTGTACTCTACAGTGCTTACTACTTTATTTTCTTTGTATACGGCACTTAATGCGCATACACCAAGCGCTGCATCTACCAAAGCAGAAATTACACCGCCATGAGCAGAGGAGGGCGTTGCTAAATGATCTTTAGTGATAGTTATAAAATAATTTATTTCTCCTTCGGAAATTATTTTAAAATCCATTCCGAGGAGTGCACCGAAGTTATTGTGTTGAATATATTTTTCGATAAGTGTGCTCATAATTTTGTTATTCCTCACCCGTGGCTGAAGCGACACCCCCTCGAGAGGGGGATAGGGTTAACGCCTATAACGGTAATTCATCATTCAAAATTCATCATTGATTATTTTTTTAGAAAATAATCCGTTGCCTTCCTCACACTACCTTCCATTAGCAACAAGGCTTTGGCGGCTTCGTAGTCTTTGATGCCCGTGTTCTTCATGAGCATGTTTGTGCCTCTGTCAACTAATTTATTATTACTGAGTTGCATGTCTACCATTTTATTTCCTTTAACGCGACCTAATTTTATCATCGCGCTGGTAGAGATCATATTCAAAACTAATTTTTGAGCGGTGCCACTTTTCATGCGTGTGGAGCCCGTTACAAACTCAGCGCCAACCACTACTTCTATAGGGAATTTTGCAACTTGAGCCACTTCACTTCCTGCATTACAAGTAATACATCCTGTAATTATATTTTTTTGGTTGCAAGCTTTTAATGCACCCACCACATAAGGAGTGCTTCCGCTGGCAGCAATGCCAACAACCACATCGTTACTGTTTATGTTATACGCTTGCAAGTCTTTCCACCCTTGTGTGATATCATCTTCGGCAAATTCTACGGCTTTTCTAATGGCGTTATCGCCACCTGCAATTAATCCAATTACGCGACCTTGTTCAATTCCATAGGTGGGCGGACATTCACTCGCATCTACAATTCCTAAGCGCCCGCTTGTGCCTGCGCCTATATAAAATAGTCGTCCTCCTTTTTGCATATGGTTTGTAATGGCATCAGTAAGTTTTTCAATTTGCGGAATTGCTTTTTCAACGGCCAGCGGAACTGTTTTATCTTCTTTGTTCATGTGTACCAAAAGCTCATGAATGTTCATGTTCTCGAGGTTATTGTAATATGAATCAGATTCAGTTGTTTTTTGCATTGTTCGAAATTAATGTTTTGTAATCTTCCATACTTTTTTCAATCACAACCAAAGCCTCACTACGTCCGTACACTGCGGCAATTTCTACTTGGCTATTTTCGTCGGGAAGATTTTTGTACGTCAAAAAATAATGTTTAAGTCGGTTCAGTAATCCTGGCGGGCAATCCGAAATATCTTTCCAGTGGCCATACACAGCATCTTGTTTTAAAACGGCAATGATCTTATCGTCGGCCTCACCTTTATCTATCATGCGCAATCCGCCAATAGGAATTACTTCCATTATAATATCGCCACTTGTGATATTTCGTTCGCTTAATACACAAATATCTAAAGGATCTCCATCACCTTTGCTTACGGTGTGTTTACTTTGCTTGGAAGCATATTTTGCAATTTCTTCACCACAATAGGTTTGTGGAATAAAGCCATAAAGTGCGGGAGGGATGTTTGAGAATTTTTGGGGACGATCAACTTTTCTAAACCCCGTTTCCTTATCTATTTCATACTTCACTGTATCAGTGGTTACCATTTCAATATAGGCGATCACCATTTCGGGGGCTTGTTTTCCAATTGGAATGCCATGCCATGGATGCGGTTTGAATTTATTGAATTCCATTATTTAAAAAATTTATTGAAAAGATAATAGAAAAGTATCAAGCACGTTAGCGAACAAATGATAATAATGATCTGCTGGTTAGGGCTCGGCAATTTATTTTTTAATTCTTCCGGGTTTAATTGTTGTTTTAATAATCGATGAATGCCTATGCTATCTTGTAAAAACTTTGCTTCTTCATCGTATGTGTTTCCGTGAGTAACTACGTAATAATCTTCTTTTACGTTTTTTATTAAACGACGGCTGCGGCTGCACCAATCTAATTTAGCGCGATCGATCTGTTTAAAGTTCGAGTAAATGATCCACTCTTCACCTTCTTTAAATTGGTAAGAGCATTCTTCATCGCAGCTAAAAATAACCTTAAATTGTTCGGTAAGCGCGCCTTTGTATAGATCCTTTATTTTAAAAATGGCCACACCGGGTTTATTATCGCAAGTAGCCACCGATAAAACAGTTCCTCTAAATATGATATCGTATGTATTGCATTCGGCTTTAGTAAGTACAGAGTGTGGGCATTGGCAGGGGAAAGTGAATTTCGATAGTAGAAGGAAGAGAATTATGGATCGAAATTTCATGGGGTAAAGATACGGTTTTAGAGGCAGACTGCCTCTAAAAAGCGTGATGTTGTAAAAACTCCAAAGAATTTTGGATCAATTCATACATATAAACATCCTTACTTACAAACGGAACCCTTTTTCTGAAGGACGTAAAAATAGCTTCTATAGTTGCAGAAGATTTAAGTGGTTGTTTAAACTCCAGTGCCTGTATGGCATTGAGAAGCTCTATAGAAATTACTTTTTCGGTATTATAAATTACGGTTAAACATTTTGTGGCTGCATTGGCGCCCATACTTACATGATCTTCTTGTCCGTTACTTGAAACGATGCTGTCGGCGCTGGCGGGTGTGCATAATTGTTTGCTTTGACTAACGATGCTTGCGGCAGTGTATTGCGTGATCATAAAACCCGAATTTAATCCTGCTTCTTTGGTAAGAAAAGGAGGTAAACCGCGTTGCCCCGAGATCAATAAATAAATTCTTCGTTCAGAAATGCTTGCTAATTCGCTCATGGCAATACATAAAAAATCTAAGGCAAGGGCTAGTGGTTGTCCGTGAAAATTACCACCGCTTAAAATTTCATCATCTTCCGGAAAAATAGTTGGATTATCGGTTACCGAATTTATTTCTATTTCAAAAATGTTGTGAGCGTATTTGGTTACATCTTTTGTAGCGCCGTGCACTTGCGGAATGCAGCGAAACGAATAAGGATCTTGAACTTGAGTTTTTTGTTTGGCAATAATTTGGCTGCCTTTTAAAATGTTTTGAATGGCGTCTGCGGTTTCAATTTGTCCTTTATGCGCACGGATTTTATGTAGTGATGCTTTAAATGGATCAATACGACCGTCGAAACCTTCTAATGAAATGGCGGAAATGGTATCGGCAGCTTTATTTAATTTATTGGCTTTCATTAAACAATAAACACCGTATGCGCTCATAAATTGTGTTCCGTTTAAAAGTGCTAATCCTTCTTTACTACCTAAGGTAATAGGTTTTAGGCCCAGCGTTTTTAATACGTCAGCTGCATTTTTAATTTCTCCTTTATAGTTTACATTTCCAATTCCTATCAACGGCAAACATAAATGGGCGAGGGGAGCAAGATCGCCGCTGGCACCAAGGGAGCCTTGTTCGTAAACAACCGGATAAACATTATTGTTTAGCAGATCAATCAAACGCTCAACGGTACTTAATTGAATGCCGCTTTTTCCGTACGATAGCGATTGCACTTTTAAAAAGAGCATGAGTTTTACAATTTCCGAGCTTACGGTATTACCCATTCCGCAAGCGTGACTCTTAATTAAATTCTCTTGAAGTTTTTCGAGATCGTTTGCGGGAATTACAACATTGCATAAAGAACCAAAGCCGGTATTAACTCCGTAAATGGGGGCATTGTGAGTTTTGAGTTTTTCTTCCAGATAATTTCTTCCTTTTATAATTGCTTGTGTTGCTTCTTCCGAAAGTTCAACTTTAGCATGCTCATCGTTTAAAAAAGTTTCTAATTGCGCGATGCTTAATTTCTGAGTAATATAAATGGTATGTGTTGCCATGATCGATTCTAAATGTGTTTTTTATAAAGTATATTCAATAATAAAAAGTGTTTTTTATAGAAAACACTTTAAAAAGTACTCTAGAAGGATAATTTACGGATAAGCTCTTCTTTTGTGAGTTTTTCTTGTTGTCCGCTACTTAGATCTTTTAAAGAAAAGATACCTTTTTCTACTTCTTCGCTGCCAATGATGCAAACGTAGGGAATTCCTTTTTTATCGGCGTATTCAAATTGCTTTTGGATCTTTTTTGCTTCGGGGTATAATTCGCTATTGATGTTATTGGCGCGAAGTTCTTGTAATAATTTTAAACAAAATGGTTCTTCGTTTGGTCCAAAATTGGTGAGTAATACTTTGGTTGATGTAGGTTTGTTAACGCTTTCAGGGAAGAGACCTAATTCTAGCATCACATCAAAAATGCGATCAACGCCAAAAGAGATACCAACGCCACTCATGTTCTTTAATCCAAATACACCGGTAAGATCATCGTATCGTCCGCCACCCAAAATACTAGGCGTAAATGTTCCGGCATTTGCTTTAGCTTCAAAAATTGTTCCGGTATAGTAATTTAATCCGCGTGCTAAAGTAATATCTAATTCTAAAGTAATATGGTTTAAACCAATGGTGTTTGCTCCCTCCAATAGATAATTCAATTCTTCAATTCCTTTTTTTCCAATTTCCGATTCGGCAAAAAGCGTTTTGAGTTTAGTTAGTTTATCGGCATTACTTCCTGTAAAATCAATAATAGGTTCAATGGTTTTAATAGCGGTATCATTTAGGCCTTTTGTTTTGAGTTCGGCTATCACGCCATCTTTACCAATTTTATCGAGTTTATCAATGGCAACGGTAATATCAATTAATTTATCGGGCTGCTGCGATATTTCGGCAATGGCGCTAAGTATTTTTCGGTTGTTTAATTTAAGTTTTACAGGAATTTTTAATTCACCAAAGGTTTTATCCATTAGCGTTATCAATTCCAATTCATTTATTAAACTATTGCTTCCAATAACATCGGCATCGCATTGGTAAAATTCGCGGTATCGTCCTTTTTGTGGTTTATCTGCTCTCCATACTGGTTGAATTTGATAGCGTTTAAATGGAAAGGTGATATCATTTTGGTGCATCACCACATAACGTGCAAAGGGAACGGTGAGATCGTAACGTAATGCTTTTTCGGTAAGATCTTCGGAGTTGATAGGTTTTTCTAAACCCTCATTGAATTTTTCGCGCAGAAGATCTTTTTTTGTACTCTCGTTCAAACGCGAATTCAAAATTTTAAAGATGAGCTGATCGCCCTCATCACCATATTTTCCGGTGAGTGTTTGAATATTTTCCATCGAAGGCGTTTCGATAGGTTGATATCCAAAAAGCTGAAAATTATGCTTAATAATAGTAAATATATAGTGTCGTTTGTAAACGTCGGCCGAACTTAGATCGCGGGTTCCTTTAGGTATGCTTGGTTTCATGAGGTGTTTGGTGTACAAACATACTAATAATGTTCAAAAAAGTGTAATTAATTCATACACAGCACTCAAGGGCATTAAAGACCAGAGGTTTGGAGGGATTCCAAGAAGAGGTGCTTTTTAGGAGGAGACAATATTGAAGGTTAAATTAACTTTATGGATGGTTTAAAATGATGATAGAAACTTTGAGAACTGTAAAGGTTTCCATAGTTTTGCTCCCGAAATAAACCGTCGCAGATGATGTATTGTAATAAAACTTCAATTGGATATTTGCGGTAAAAATAGGGGTAAATACCTTTAAGAACGTCATACTTAAATCGAACTATGAATATTACATCACATTTACGCACACTTTTTCTGTTTGCACTTTTCCTTTTTTCAAGCTTAAGTAAAGCTCAAGACAAGTTTACGCTGAGCGGTTATATTAAAGACGGTAAAAATGGTGAGTCGCTTATTGGCGCTTCTGTTGTAAAAGCAGGAACAACTCAAGGAGCCATTGCAAACGAGTATGGATTTTATTCGCTTACACTTCCCAAAGGAACTCATACCATTGTTGTATCATATATAGGTTATAATAATACAACCTTTGTTATTGCATTAGAAAAGAATACCACAAAAAATATTGAAGTAAACGGAGAAGGAACTCAATTGGCGGAAGTAGAAGTTTTTGGCGAGGCTGAAGACAAGAATATTAAAAGTGTAGAAATGGGCGTAGCTAAACTCGACATTAAGCAAATTAATAAAATTCCCGCTTTATTAGGAGAAGTAGACATTGTGCGTGCTGTGCAATTATTGCCGGGTGTTACAACTATGGGCGAAGGCGCAAGCGGGTTTAATGTACGCGGTGGAAATATTGATCAGAATTTGATTTTATTGGATGAAGCTCCGGTATACAATTCATCGCACTTATTTGGTTTCTTCTCGGTATTTAATCCCGATGCTGTAAAAGATGTAAAATTGATAAAAGGTGGAATTCCTTCTAATTATGGCGGACGCGTTTCCTCTATTTTAGATATCCGAATGAAAGAGGGCAATAGCAAGAAAATGGAAGTGCATGGTGGAGTTGGAACTATATTTAGCAGGTTAAGCATTGAAGCGCCCATTGTAAAAGATAAAGTAAGTTTTATTTTAGCGGGCCGTAGAAGTTATATTGATGCTTTAGTAAAACCTTTTGTGAAGAAAACGAGCCCAATTAAAAATGCCAATTTCTTTTTTTACGACGCAACTGCCAAGATCAATTGGAAGATAAACGATAAGAATACTGTTTTTGCCAGCGGTTATTTTGGAAGAGATGTATTTGGAGCGCCGGCATTTAAATTTAATTGGGGAAATTCAACCGCTACTGCCCGCTGGAACCATATTTTCAATAATAAATTGTTTATGAACGTTACAAGTTTTTATAGTAATTACGATTACCAACTGGAATTTAAATTAGAATCGCAAGATCAACGTTTTAATTGGACCAGCAACGTGATCAACTATAGCGTAAAGCCCGATTTTATTTATTATCACAATACAAAAAATACCATTCGATTTGGAGCGCAGGCGTTGATGTACGATTTTCGACCTTACGACGCCATTGGCGAATTTGGTACAGGCCAGAGTGTAAAATTTCGTTCGGACAAGCGTTATGGTGTTGAATACTCAGTGTATGTAGGCAACGAACATAAAGTTCGTCCACGCTTAACGCTAGAATACGGTTTACGTGTGAGTATTTATAATTATGTAGGAAAAGGAAAGGCGTATTATTATCGCGATACAATTCCTAACGAACCATTGCCATTTGCCTATTCAAAAGAATTTAATAGCGGAGAAATAATAAAAGCGTATGTAACTCCCGAGCCACGTTTTAGTATGAACTATGTATTGAATAGTTTTAGTTCTATTAAAGCAAGTTATAATCGAATGGCTCAATACTTGCAGCTAATTAGTAATACGGCAGCAAGCACACCTTTAGATGTTTACACAATTGCAAGTAATAATTTAAAACCTTTGATAGCCGATCAGGGAGCGGTAGGATATTTTAGGAATTTTAAAGAGAACACCTACGAAACATCCATAGAGGTGTATTATAAATACATGCAAAATCAATTGGATTATGTAGATAATGCTGAATTATTTATTAATGATTATGTGGAAGGACAATTGATACAAGGCTTGGGGAGAGCTTATGGAACAGAAGTTTATATTAAAAAGTCGAAAGGTAAATTAGGAGGATGGGTTAGTTATACCTTAAGTAAAACAGAGCGTTTGGTGCGAGGTATAAGTAACGATGATTGGTTTAGAAGCCGATACGATCGCACCCATTGTTTGAATACCAATATGAATTACGATATTACCAAGCGCTGGAATATTGGTGCTACCTTTGTTTTTTTGACAGGAACGCCTGCTACTTTTCCAAATTCAAAAGTACAGATCCAGAATTTGAATATTCCGTATAATACTACTGGGGTACGCAATAATTATCGCGTAACGCCTTATCACCGTTTGGATCTTGGCGCAACGTATACGTTCAAGAAAAATGAAACACGTCGCTATAAACAAAATATTGTATTGAGTGTTTACAATGCATATAACCGACGAAATGCTTACAGTATTTATTTCCGTACTAAAGCCGGAGAGCCTTTGCAAACAGAGGCTGTGCGCTTTTCGGTAATAGGATCAATTGTACCAGCTATTACTTATAATTTTAATTTTTAAGAGCATGAAAATAGTTTATATACTTTTTTTACCATTTGTTTTACTTTTAACTTCGTGTGAAGATGTGGTGCAAATAAAATTGGATGAAGGATCAAAATTATATGTGATCGATGCTTTTGTGAGTGATCTAAGAACCGATCAAATCGTTCGTGTAACCACCAGCGATTCGTATTTTGCTAATCGCGAAGCGCCTCCTGTAGAAAATGCCATTGTAACTTTGGTTGATCTTACCACAAATGTTGCGTATGATTTTAGTTATACATCTAAGGGGAATTATATGTATTCGGTCAATGTAGGAGATACCATTGCGCGTTTTGGACATAAATTTATGCTAAAAGTGAGCATTAATGGCGATACGTATACGTCTATTGCTCAGAAAAAACGCCCCGCGATTATTGATAGCATTGCAGCATTTTATAATGATGGTTCTGATCCTTTTGGTGGACCAACAGATACATATAACTGTTTATTATTTGCAAGAGATAAAGCTGATAACGATGCCGATTATTATTGGTTACGCACATTTAGAAATGATACGCTTTTTAGCGGTTCAGGAGACATTAATCTTTGTATTGATGGAACAGGAGGCATTGTAACAAATGCACCAGTTGACAGCATTGCATTTACACCGCCTGCTACTTTTATAGGATTTAAAACCTATAAACTGAATGATGTGTGTAAAGTGGAGATCCATTCTATTTCTCGCGAAACGTATTTCTTTTTTTTCCAAGCACAAACTCAGATCAACAACGCCGGATTATTTGCCACTACTCCCGAGAATATAAAGACAAATATTTCTACGCCTGATGGTGCAAAAGTAAGAGCCATTGGTTGGTTTAGTATGGCAAGCGCGGTTACTAAGTCGAAGTTAGTGCAGTAGTTTTAGAGGCAGTTTACCTACACTAAAGTTCCGGCAGATAAAAAACCAAGAGCGTTTTTCACGCTCACAAAGTTTTTCGCAGAGGACACAGAGTAAATTCTTACCAAACTGACACCGATCCGTTAAACGATGATGTTGAAGCTGTATTCTGCTTACGCAGAATCCACCCCCTCAAGAGGGGATGGTATTTGCCAAAGGTTTCTGCCTATAGAAACTAATTAGTCGAACCTCAAAAATTATTTTTATTATTTGGGCGCCTTATCGGGCTATCACTTCAAGCTTGTTTGTCCTTTGCTATGTTTGTCGCACTGCGGGGTCTGCGCAGAAAAAGCGAAG
>JAWXAS010000111.1:0-32153 GCA_034439635.1 Bacteroidota bacterium
CTGCGCAGACCCCGCAGTGCGACAAACATAGCAAAGGACAAACAAGCTTGAAGTGATAGCCCGATAAGGCGCCCAAATAATAAAAAATACTTTTTGAGGCTCGACTAATTAAGAGAAGTGGTAAAATGGACAGGCCCGATTACATTTACATTTTCGGAGATTCATTTGTCTTAGAGGCTTGTTCTGATGTAACATTTGGTGTTGGCGAAGTTGTGTTTCCTTTCCCTCTACTTAGCTTGTAAATGTAAACTGCGGCAATAAGAACGCCAGCAAAAATAAATGTTCCAAGCATTCCCCAAACTAAACCACTGGTAGATTTTACTACAACTAGAAAAACAATAGAAGCTAAAAATATAGTTGCCAATTCGTTGAGCAGCCTTAGGCGCATAGAACTGAATTTATACACACCTTGTTTTTGCTGGTTTAAAATACGTTGACATTGCCAATGATACATATATAAAAAACCTACAGCAATTAATTTTAGCCACATCCAAGGCAAATATAAATACCCGGGATTTAATAATATCATCCACCAACCAAATATAGTTGTACCAATTGCCGCAGGCCACCCAATAATGTACCAGAGTTTGCGCTGCATTAATAATAACTGCTGAGTTAAAATAGGTCGGGCAATATCATCTTTAGTTTGCGCTTCGGTTGCGTATATATAAAGGCGAACAATATAGAACAAAGCCGCAAACCAACTTACCACAAAAATGATGTGTATAGATTTTACATATAAAAGATCCATTATACAAAGATAAAAGATATATCCATTTGAACCAGAATAAACATTAAATTTGTGTATGAAATCAAAAACACCCTCGCAATCGCTCACAATTAACACCGAAGTGGTTTTGCCGAATGATACAAATCATGTTGGAAATTTATTTGGAGGTAAATTGATGCAATGGGTAGATATTACGGCGGCTATTGCCGCGCAAAGGCATTGCGGACGAGTAGTTGTTACTGCGGCTATCAATCATGTGTCGTTTGATAACCCAATAAAACAAAACAGTGTTGTAACATTAGAAGCTAAAGTAACGCGGGCCTTTACCAGTAGTATGGAAGTACTAGTGGATGTTTGGGTAGAGAATCCTGTTACCGGAGAAAAAACAAAATGTAATGAAGCCATTCTTACGTTTGTGGCCATTGATCAAAATGGTGCACCATTGCCTGTGCCCGAGCTTGTTCCTGAAAGTGATTTGGAAAAAAAGCGTTTTGAAAGTGCTTTAAGAAGAAGGCAATTATCATTAGTGTTAGCGGGAAGAATGAAACCCGAAGAAGCAACAGAGTTAAAAGCGTTGTTTGTTAAAGATTGATCTGAGAAATATCAATATCGTTCATGCATTTAAAATGCAATTTAGGGCAGCGTTTATAACCTAATTTACTGCAAGGCCTACAGGCCAATCCTTTTACTTCCATTATTTCACTTTCTTCGCCGGGTAAGTATGGATACATTCCAAATTCAGGAATGGTATTTCCCCAGAAAGAAATTATTTTTTTCCTGTATGCAGAAGCAATATGCATCATGCCTGTATCGGATGTAACAACACACTCCGATAATTTTAAAACATAGGCGCTTTGATTGAGAGATAGATCTCCACACGCGCTTATTACATTAGAACATTGCAGCTTTAATTGTTGTGCTACAGCATCATCATCCCTGGAACCAAGTACAATAAATTGTTTTTGCGTTGAATTGCATATCTCTACTAATTTACTGAGCGGGATCTTTTTTGTGGCATACGAACCTCCAACAACAAGAGCTATAAAATTTGGTGATGATAATTGCGGAAATTTTTTTGTGATATCAAATTCATCTTCCTTCGAAATAAAATGATCAAGGCCTTTATTATCATTTACAACACCTAATGATCTTACAGTTTCAAAATAACGTTCAACAATATGAATTTTAGGAAGCATTCTTAGTTGCTTAAAGTTAACAGCCATGAATTTTCTAAAATTGATCTTATTAAAACAATAAGATCGCTTGCCCAAGCTTGTTATTAATCTCAAGCTACGTAAATTATGATGAAGGTCGATAATAAGGTCATAATTTTCTTCTATTAATTCTTTGGTTATTTCAACTACATCTTTTTCGAATGTATGTAGTTTATCTACGTAAGGATTATGTTGCAAAATAGAAGTGAATGTTTCTTTTGTAACATAATGTAATTCAACATCGGGTTTTTGTTGTTTGATGCATCGCAAAATTGGGGTGGTTAATACAATATCGCCAATTGAGCTAAAACGAATTATGAGAATTTTTTGTTTCAATTTAATTTTAACCCAAAAAACAGCTTTTGGTTTAGGAACACGATTTTACGTAAATTTTAGTCTTAGTGTCTTTCCTTACAAAAATATCTTATAAAGTTACACTTTTCCCACTTAATATTTATTAATCTATAAAATACTATCTTGCAAATTAAGTCTTTACCTTTAACTACTTATATACTCCTCAAAAAAGAAATGCTAATTTTTATAAGCACATTCTGAATTAAAAATCGAGAATACCCTTTTAAAGCGTTTTAAATATAATATAAAACTAATATTTTGTTAATTTTGTTTTATACAACAAACCTATGAAAAAAATTTATTTAAGTCTAGCTTTAGCAACCTTATTTTTAGGTGTTAAAGCGCAAGTTTCGAACTACGGATTCACACAGTTTTCTGATACTTATGTTCCCATAACAGGCGGTACTGTTTTTGGGAACACAACCACCGACAATCAGCGTTTTGTTGATCCTTCAATTCCATTAGGCGGAACAGCTCTTATTGGGCCAGGTATTCCTGTCGGATTCAATTTTACGTATAACGGCACCGTGTTCGATCGTATTGCAGTTAATGCAAACGGCTGGATCACATTTGGTCAATCTACATTAACCCCTAACCCGGTTAATATGACCTCAGCCTCCTATAATAATTTTATCTCGGTAACTTCTGTAGCTCCTAGTATCTTGCAAAATAGGGTTGGTGCTTTGGGAAGAGACCTTGCTGCACAAACCGGTGCTGATATTCGTGTTGAAACCATTGGCGTTACTCCAAACCAAACCTGTGTTATTCAATGGACCAATTACAGAAAAGCCGCCGCAACAGGTGATGCATTCAATTTCCAAATCAGATTATCTGAAACTTCTAATAATATTAATATGATCTACGGTACTTTTACTTGTACCGCAGCCGGTACTGCTCAAGTTGGTTTAAGAGGTATTCTTAATTCCGATTTCAACAATAGAGATGTAACGGTTACAAATCCGTGGGCTACTTCAATTGCAGGTACATTTAATACTACCCTTGTTAACTTTAATAATACTTTAACGCCTGCAAGCGGACAAAATTATCAATGGTCTCCTCCTCCCCCATGTTCAGGAACACCTAACTCTGGAACTTCTGCTATTTCTACTCCATCAGGATGTCCAAATACTAACTTTACACTTACTGCAACCGGCTTGAGCAACGCATTGGGACTTGCTTTCCAATGGCAATCTTCTTCTTCGGCTTCTGGCCCTTGGAACGCTGTTACTAGTGCAACAAATACTTCTCTTGTTACAAATACAACTACTACTACATATTATCAAATGGTTACTACCTGTACGAATAGTAGTATGAGTGCTACTACATCAGTAAGCTCTTATTCAATTGTAAATCCAGGCCCTTGTGTTTGTGCCGGTTATGGTCCATCTTCAGCCAACAACATAGGTGACGAAGAGATTTTTAATGTAACATTTGGTAGCTTGAACAATACCAGTAACTGTACTTCAGTTGGTCCTGGACCAGGCTCAATAATGGAACGCTATGCAAATTATACAGGATTCATTGCAGCTCCTCAGGTAACACAAGTTCAGGCTGTTCCTTACAGCGTTGATATTCAAACCTGCGGTGGATGGTTTGGAATGCAATTTAATATTTACATTGACTTTAATCAGAATGGATTGTTTACCGATGTCGGAGAATTAGTTGTAAATAATACTGCTGCTATTCAAGGTGTAAATTCTGGAATTATCAACATTCCTATAACTGCTAATGTTGGCGTTACGCGTATGCGCATTGTAGCTGTGGAAGGAACTGTTCCAGGACCAACCGGAACTTATTCGTGGGGTGAGACAGAAGATTATTGCATTGACATTTTAGCAACTACGCTTTGTTCAGGAACTCCAAATTCAGGCACAGCCTCAATTTCATCAGCAACAGGCTGCCCTAGTACTAACTTTACCGTTACAGCAACAGGCTTAAGCAGTACAAGCGGTGTTAGCTTTCAATGGTTTTCATCACCATCGGCTTCTGGCCCATGGAGTGCAATACCTACTGAAACAAATACATCTTATTTATCTAACACAACTACTACAACATACTATCAATTGGTAAGCACATGTTCGGTGAGTGCTTTAACCGCAACAACTTCTATTGTATCATTCTCAGTTGTAAATCCTGGTCCTTGCGTTTGCGGTGGATATCCAGTATCAGCTGCAACTAATATTGCTGACGAAGAGATTTTGAATGTAACATTTGATGTATTAAACAATACAAGCTCGTGCGCAAGTACTGCGCCAGGTGTGGGTTCAATTCAAAATAGATATAGTAATTATACAGGATTCCTTGCAGCACCAACTGTAACTCAAGGATCAACCGTTGCTTTCACGGTGCAAATTGGTACTTGTGGCGGTAACTTTAATAATTCTACTGCTATTTACATAGATTATAATCAAAACGGTTCTTTTTCTGATCCGGGTGAGCAAGTTTATTTGGCTGCAGCAGCTATTAATGGTCCTCACTTTGAAACAGGAAATATTACAATTCCTATGACAGCTGTTGTTGGAACAGCTAGAATGCGCGTGATCAATGTTGAAACAGCTACACCTGCTGCAATCACTCCATCAACTACATATAATTGGGGAGAAACGGAAGATTATTGTATTGATATTGCTTTGGCTCCTTTATGTTCAGGTGCTCCTTCATCAGGAACTGCAGCAATTTCTACAGCGAGTGGTTGTCCTAACGTAGCATTTAATATTAACACAAGTGGTGTAACTACAGGTTTAGGTATTCAATACCAATGGTATTCCTCAATATCAGCTTCCGGTCCATGGAGTGCGATAACAACTGCAACAAATACATCTTACGCTTCCAGTACAACAACTACAACATATTACCAAATGGTAACTACATGTACAGTGAGTACCATGAGTGCAACAACATCTATTGTATCTTATTCAGTTGTAAATCCTGGTCCTTGCATTTGCGCAGGTTATACAACTTCATCTGCTACTTCAATTGCTGATGAAGAAATTTTAAATGTTACATTCTCTTCACTGAACAGTACAAGCTCATGTACAACAATTGCGCCGGGTCCTGGGTCAACTCAAAATCTGTACAGTAACTATGTTGGCTTTTTAGCAGCGCCAAGTGTAACGCAAGCACAAACAGTTTCCTTCACAGTTCAAATTGGAACTTGTGGTGGTAGCTATGGTAATTCAACTGCTATTTATATTGACTACAATCAAAACGGATCTTTCCTAGATGCAGGTGAGCAAGCTTATTTAAGTGCTGCTGCAATTACTGGTCCTCATTTTGAAACAGGTAACATCACTATTCCTTTAACGGCAACTCCAGGTACAACACGGATGCGTGTGATCAATGTTGAAACAAGCACACCTGCAATCATTACACCAACAGGAACTTATACGTGGGGTGAAACTGAAGATTATTGCATTGACATTGCTTTAGCAAATTTATGTTCAGGAGCGCCTGCTTCGGGTACATCTGCAATCTCTACACCTACAGCTTGCCCTAACTCTACAGTTAATTTAACTGCAACAGGTTTAACTGCAGCTTTAGGTATCAACTACCAATGGTATTCTTCTCCTTCGGCATCTGGTCCGTGGAGTGCAATTACAAGCGCAACTAATACTTCTTATTCAACGAGTACAAACGTCACTACATATTATCAATTAGTGACTACATGTACAGTGAGCTCATTGACTGCAACTACATCTATAGTTTCTTTCTCTGTAGTAAATCCAGGCCCTTGCGTTTGTAATAACTACGGTATTTCTTCTGCAACATCAACAGGTGATGAAGAAGTTTGGAATGTATCGTTTGGTGCTTTAAACAATACAAGTAATTGTACAGTTATTGCACCGGGTCCAGGATCTGCACTAAACATGTATGGAAATTATTCAGGTTTTGTTGCTGCGCCAACAGTAATGCAAGGCCAAAACGTTGCTTATGGAGTTAACATCAATACATGTGGTGGATGGTTCGGTATGCAATTTGATGTTTACATTGATTATAACCAAAACGGTTTATTTACCGATGCGGGCGAGCAAGTTGTAAATAATACTGCAGCCATTCAGGGTAATAATACAGGTTTAATTTTAATTCCTATGACTGCTAGTATAGGCTCAACGCGTATGCGTATAGTTGCAGTAGAAGGTACAGTTCCTGGCCCTACCGGAACATATATTTGGGGAGAAACTGAAGATTATTGTATTGATATTATTGCTCCGGTACCTTGCGCAGGTGCTCCAAACTCTGGAACTGCGGCTATCTCTACAAACACAGGATGTATTACAGATATATTCAATTTAAACGCATCAGGTGTTACGGTAGCAACGGGTATTACTTATCAATGGTATTCTGCTACTTCATCAACTGGTCCATGGACAGCAATTACAAATGCATCTAATACCGCAGCCTCATCTAGCGCATCGGTTACTACATTCTATCAAATGGTAACTACATGTTCTAATAGCGCACAATCTGCAACCACCTCAGTAGTTTCTTATACACCTTCTAATTGTTACACAATGAGTAATAATACTATTACCGCTTGTGGGGGTACAATTTATGATACTGGTGGATTAAACTCTGATTACTCAGCAAATGAAGATTATACAATGACTATTGTTCCTTCTGTTGCAAACTCGAGTGTTATCTTAACCTTTAATAATTTCCTAACAGAATCAGGGCTTGATTATCTTGATATCTATGATGGAAATTCTACTTCAGCAACTTTATTAGGCTCTTACGATGGCAGCACTTTACCTCCAGTAACTATGGCTACCAATGCTGCCGGTGTTCTTACATTACACTTCTATACGGATGGCTCAGTTGAGTATTTAGGTTTTGACATTTCAGTAACATGTACTGCTGCATGTGCCGGACCTCCATCAGCACCAGCAGTTACAAGTATGAGTATTTGTTCGGGTAACACGGCAACATTAACTGCCGCAGCAACCGGTACTGCACAGTGGTATACAACACCAACCGCAAGTACAGCGCCAGTTTCAACAAGTACACTTTTTGTAACACCAACCCTTACTGGTAATGCAACCTACTATGTTAGAGATACTACTGCATGCGGTGCAAGTACCATAGTTACGATTAACATTACTGTTGCTCCAACGCCTACAATGAATGTAACTTCAACTAGTAGTGCTGTTTGTGTAGGTCAAAGTGCAACATTAACAGCAACAAGTATGAACACTTATACATGGAGCACAAGTGCAACTACATCGGTTGTTTTAATTACGCCTACTATTACTACAAACTATACTGTAACTGGAAACGACGTTTTGTGCAGTACAACACAAACAGGCGCTGTTTCAATAGGAGTTAATGCTTTACCAACAGTTTCTATGACTGCTAATGGAATATCCACAATTTGTGCTACTAACGGAAGTATAGCACTTACAGGTAGCCCAACAGGAGGAGTATTTAGTGGCCCAGCAGTAACCGGTGCCTTATTGAGTATTGTAAATCCTGGAACCTTTGTTCCGGTGTATTCATACACTAATCCAACATCTGGATGTTCTAATACTGCAACAACTCAGGTAATAGTGCTTGTTTGCGGTGGCACTGGAGTAACTTCACAAATAGTAGCCTCAGGATTTAATCTTTATCCAAATCCTAATACTGGTGGTTTCATGATTGAAACTGGCAACAGAAGTGTTAAGAATATAAATATTGTTGATGTAACAGGAAGAAATGTTTATTCAAATGTTACAGATGAATCAAATATATTGGTTAACATCAAAGAACTTGCCAATGGAATTTACTATGTTAAGGTAAGCACAGATGTGTCTTCAGATATCATCAAAGTAATAAAACAATAGAACTCAAATACAACTTATAAAAAAGGTTCCGACAAACATCGGAACCTTTTTTTATGTGGACTTTAATAAGAACAGCGCCATAAAGGGTTTATAAACAAGTTTATTCTCTTCCTCCAAGCTAGCATCTATCTCTTTGCAAAGCGCGTTAAAATACTTCACTTGATTGGGGCGTTCAAACACATCGTTAAGTAGCTTAGGCAATTTTTTCTCAAAAGAGAAAACAACTTCACCCTTTTCGATAATTCGTTTATAAGAAACCAAACGCGAAAACAAAAGGTCGGTATTTCCCAAAACATAATGTATAGCCAATTCGGCCATTAACGAAAGATGATGAACATCTTTTCGCACAACGCCCGAAAGCTCAATAGCGGGATTTACAAATTTAAGTGCTTGTTTATAGTTTCCAGTACTCAAGTGCATCAAGCTCAGGTAAAAACAGCAAGTTGCTTTTTCGTCGAGTGCTATAAATTTTTCGCTCTCTTCTAATCCCACTTCAAAATCTTTAATGCGATCGGCATTTTCATTAATTGCTGAGCTAGAAATAATGATATCCATTCTTAAGAGTACAATAAGTGCAAAAATATCATTCTTCATTGCAGGTAAACGAATTTTCATTGCCAGCTCAGGAGAATTGGCTATGCCCTCAATAACTTCCAAAGCCTCATGAAATCGTTTTTGATACATCAGAACAATACACAAGTTTCGGTTTGATCGCAGGTATTCATTATAATTATTCTCTTTTATTTCGGGATACCAATTATAGAGCACGCGTATTCGTTGCATATTATTATATGCTTGATCGGGTTTGCCGTTCTTCATTGCTAAAAAGGCGTTGATCTGGTTAAAGTAAACCTTTGCATTAGGACTAAGCGCTTTATCTTCATTTTCAAGAATAGATTTATATTTCTCAGAAAAAGTGTTACTTTTTCCGAAAAAATAATTTGTTGTTGACTCCACTTTAATGATTGCCCAGATGCTTTCGAATTCAACAAGGTTAAAATACAAATTTGAGAATTCACCTAAGAGTTTTTTGTCGTTTTCAAAATTCTCATTAATGTATTCAACATCCACAAATTTAATAGCCGCTTTTATCTTTAATTCAATGGCTTCTATCCTTAAAAGATAACTATATGTATAACCGCGGTATATTACTTTATTTAATTGCTTAACGCCTTCTTTATAAAACCCCTTGTGAAAAAGCACTTGAGAACGTTTGATAAGACGGTTATCATTTTCGTTATCGTACAGATGTTCCTTATATAACGCAAAGAGGATGTCGAGGATCTTATAATATACACGAGTTGAATTTCCTTCGGCTTTAATAGTTGGGCCTCTTCGCTTTAAGCTTGTTTTCTTTTCTAAATTGATGAAATCGCTCAATAACTTACTTGTGCTCTTGTCGAACGAAAATGTTTTTAAGTTCAAGTGAACATACCTTTTCTCGGTACGAGTTAATGATTTAACGAGTTGAATTAAGTGTTGCGACATTAGCTTTACAATAATATTGCAAGTTTAACCAATTGTTTTGAAAGGTATTTACATTACTTGTATAATTCTGATTTTCAACTATATTATGTATTATAACTTACTTTTAAATGGTAATTTTTATTGAATTTTTATAGCGCTTAAGCAATTATAACCCGAAATTTACTGATAATATATCTGCGAAAAGGTATGAGATTTTTGCTTTGATCGTTGAAAGCAAATTTATTTTAAAAATTACAGATATAAAAATTACACCGCTAATTAAAATGAAAATGAAAAAATTTTTACAAACACTAATTCTTATGGCATTAACCATAGGATTTGTAAACGCTCAGGTTTATTTAACCGAAAACTTTGAAGGTGCTTTTACAGGCAATCCGGCAGTTCCAGCTGGTTGGGCTCAAACACGTACGGTACTAGTAGGTGATGGGCAGCCTGAGCCACTTAATACATCGGGTGAAAAAGACTGGATGCAAAATACGCTTCTTAGTCCGGCAACATGGACATACCAAGACGGTACTGTTCCTGTAGCAGCAGTTTCTGGAACAAACTCGCTTTGGATTGAAGACAATAGTTTTAGCACTTCATCTGCAGCCGGATCAAGAAGAATGGAATCTCCTTCTATGAATTTATCGGCTTCTACAAGTCCTTATGTTCGTTTTTGGATGTTTTATGGAAACTCATCGTTAGATCTTAACTTAAGAGTTGTTGCGTCAAATGACGGTGGTGTAACATGGAACACATTGATGTTTATTTCGCCAAACGCAAACATTAACGGTGCCATAGCGTCAACAACACCTTGGCAACGTATTAATGTAATAATTCCGAATGCTTATAAAGTAGCGAATGCCAAGCTTGGCATTGAATTGACTTCATCGTTTTCGGGATCTAACGTATTTATTGATGATTTTAGCGTTGAAGAGTTTACTCCAACTACTATTACTTCATTGGCGAGCGGTTTATGGAATACGCCAGCAACTTGGGTTGGTGGTATTGTGCCAACAACAGAGAACCATGTGGTGATAGCTGCAACTCATGTGGTGAACATGAATGTAAATGCTGCTCGCGCTCAAAACGTAACTGTTAATGGTACTCTGCAATATAATGGTACTTTAACAAGCGAGATCTTGCATGTATTTGGTGATCTAACCATAAACGCCTCTGGAACTTATTCTGCAGGTAGTGGAGGTACTGGAAAGAAAACCTATATTGGTGGTAGCATCAATAACGCCGGCACCATTACTTTTCAAACTGCAACAAATGCAACTGGTGAAATTGTTTGGTTAGGCGGAACAAGCCCGTCAACTTTTAACAATACCGGAACATTAACAAATGGCCGTATACCAAGAGCAACACATGCCAATCAATTAGGTGTTTCCTATTTAACTCCAGTAACAATTTCTAATTATTGTGGTTTACAATTTGGTCAGGTAAGTGGTGCAAACATCACATTGGGAAATCCAGCTTTAGCTATAACAAACGTATTAATGGAAAGAGGTTATGGTGCATTTTCTTCGGCGCCGGCTTTTGTAACCACTAACGTAACATCTCGTCAAAATAGTTATATAACACCACTAACAACAATAGGTATCTCTTTTGTAACCGCAGCACAAACAATTATTCCGGGTAATGAAATTGAATTGATAGTGGGTAACAGACAAACAACGGGCACCTTCTTTATGAACACTTACAATAACGTTCAATTAAATTATCCATTATCTGTTGGAACAACCACGGGTGGTGCTTTATCATTATCACGCGGTATTATCGTTTCTTCTGTGGCAAATATGTTAACTTTGCGTGAATTTATTAGTGGAGCAACAGGAATAACACCAAGTACAGCATTAAACAATGGAACCAATACCGGTAACCACGGTTCTTATGTTGTTGGTCCATTAAAAATGTTTTTTAACACCAACACAACAAATAGAACTTTTCCTTTGGGAGAAGGTGTAACTTTTCATAATAATTTACCATCTTCTAACGTATTAAGAACAGTTACATTAAATTCTAATGCAACTGCTTGGAACAGCCAAACCATCACAACTACAATTGAGGGCGCTCCAAGTGGAGCCTTTAATCCTACTATAACTGCAGTATTCGGTTCACGCGCTTACCGTTTAAATTTAAACGGTGGTCCGGGTTTAAATGCGGCTCACACACTCTCTTTACGTTTTAATAACTCTACATTTGGTGGTTCCGACAACTTAGTTGGTAACATTCAAGACATTCGCTTGGTACAAGCGCCTGCATTAAATGGTCCTTGGTCTGAACGCTCATTAACTTTAGGTACAGGCCCGATTGTTAATGATGTACTAAACACTAGAACCTCTGCGTCATCCGCACCTGGTCCAATTAATACCGGTGATGAATATTTTGCTTGGGGCTCAACAGGAATTGCAATCGACATGGCAGCTACCGCATTAGTTAGTCCAACAACAACAGGCTGTTATGGACCAAATCAAACCGTTGCAATAAGGGTGTTTAATGGAGGAATAGTTCCAATTGACTTTGCTGTAAATAATGCTACGGTAAACGCTTTTGTAGCAGGTGCTGTTACATTTATTTTTTCGCCAATTGTTTTGACATCAGGCACTCTAGCAGCAAATGGCGCGCAAACCGTGATCGTTTCAACTACATTCAACATGAGCACAGCAGGCACTTATAGTTTTGATGCAAGCGTTGTAACTGCAGGTGATAATAATGCAGTTAATGATGCAATGTTAACTGCAACAAGAAATCTATCTGCACCAGTTTCATTACCATTAATGGTTGACTTTACAGGTTTTACAGGAACCAACTTACCAACAGTATTCCCTGGTTGGTTTGAAGCCACTGGTGTAGTACCAACAACAACAGCATCAAATTGGAATTCTCAAACTGGTTTAAATGGACCAACCAATATTACTGCACGCTTGAATTTATGGTTAGCTACTACAAATGCTTGGATCATTAGCCCTAAATTCAACGCATCTGCAGGTACCTATTTAACTTTTGATGCAGCTTTAACAAACTTCGCAAGCATAGTTGCTACAGGAGTATTAGGTCAAGACGACAAATTACGAGTAATGGTGTCTACAGATTGCGGGACTAGTTATGCCCCAATTTATACAGTTAGTGCAAATGATAATTTAGGTTTAAGTTTTACAAACTTTGGAGTTTCGTTAGGTGCTTATGCTGGACAGGACATTATTGTAGCATTTTACGGAACAGACGGACCAATTGATGATGCACCAGATATGGATATTCATTTAGACAATATCAACATCTATAATTTACCTGCTTTAGATGCCGGAATTACAGCAATTACAAGTCCCGCATCATCAGGTTGTTATTCAAATAATCAAAGTGTAAATATTACTTTAAAGAACCAAGGTGCAAGCAGTATCTCAAACGTACCAGTTACGGTTGTTATTAGTGGTGCTATTTCTCAAACTTTGAACTCAACTTACGCACCAAGCATTGCATCACAATCTACCGTGAATGTAAACATGGGTAACATTAACATGAGCACCGCCGGTACTTATTCTTTTAAAGCATACTCTTCGTTAACCGGAGATGCTATTAACACAAACGATACAACATACACTACACGTACTGTTGCGCCACTAGCGACTTTACCTCAGTTTGTAAATTTTACAGGATTTACCGGTGCTAATTTACCAACTTTCTTCCCAGATTGGAAAGAAGCAATTGGTATAAGTGTTCCAACAGGAAGCACTTCTAACTGGGTAAGTCAAACCGGTTTAGTTTTACCAGGCAATGTGAATGCGCGCATTTTCCTTTCAGCAGCAGCAAATAACGAATGGATTCTTAGCCCGAAGGTTTTAGCGACAGCAAGTACAAATATTACGTTTGATGCGGCGGTAACTGGAAATGCATTGGCACCTTTCACGCCATCTGTAATGGGAACTGATGATAAAGTACGCGTAATGATTTCTACAGATTGTGGTGTATCTTACACTCCTATCTATACATTAAATGCAAGTAATAATTTAAGCTCAAGCTTAACTAATTTCAGTGTGAGTTTATCAGCCTATGCAGGTCAAGAAATTATTGTTGGCATTTTAGCTCAAGATGGTCCAATCGATGATGTTGAAGCATATTACTTCCATTTAGACAATATCAACCTTAATAACATGTCTGGAACAGATGCAGGTATTACCTCTATTATTACGCCTAGCACAGGCTGTTTCTCAAGTGCTGAGCCGGTAGAAGTTGTTGTTAAAAACTTTGGTAACGCCACTATTTCTAACTTCTCGGTAAGTGCAATGGTAAGCGGAGCTGTTACTCAAACCATAACATCTACGTTTACGGCTAACCTTGCACCTTTTGCATCAACTAACTTTACTATAGGTACATTAAATATGTCAACTGCTGGAACTTATTCAATCAAAGGATATACTTCATTAAGCGGTGAAACAAATATTTATAATGACACTGTGATGGTAATTAAGAGTTCAATTGCATTAGCAGCACTTCCTCAAAGTGTAAACTTTACTGCATACAATGGATCTAATTTAAATACATTATTTACTGGTTGGAATGAAGGTAATGGCTTCCCTGCACCTACCTCTACAATTTCGAACTGGACTAGCCAAAATGGCTTAAATGGCGCTACCAATGTGAATGCGCGAATTTTCTTATCAGCTGCTTCAAATAGTGTTTGGATCATTAGCTCGAAAGTGAGTGCTACAGCGAACTCGAACATTTCATTTGACGCAAGTATAACAGGAAACGTTACTGCACCTTTTACACCTACAATTATGGGTACAGATGATAAACTGCGCGTTATGGTTTCTACAGATTGTGGGCTTTCATATACACCAATCTTCACGATAAATGCTTCAAACAACTTAGGTACAAACTTTAGTAATTTTAATGTGAGCTTAGGTGCTTACAATGGTCAAGACATTATTGTGGCATTATTAGCACAGGATGGTCCGATTGATGATATTGAATCATATTACCTACACGTAGATAACATCAACCTATACAACTCGGCAGCAGCCGACGGCGGTGTTAGCGCGATCTTATCACCTACGATCAACGCTTGTTTGTCAGCTACTGAACAAATTGTAGTAACAGTTAATAACTATGGATTCAATCCTCTAACCAACTTCCCCGTAACGGCAGTTATTAGTGGTCCAATTAATTCAACTGTTACTTCAAATTATTCTGGAACATTAGCTCCAAGTGCAAGTGCATCTTATACAATTGGTACTGCTAACATGAATATTTCAGGTTCTTATAGTATTAATGCATTCACCGGAGTTAGTGGTGATCCAAATGCATTTAATGACGCTACAACTATGACAACTATTCAAACTCCTAATTTTGGAATAAGTGGTGTTAATGTTATTTGTGGTTCAGGATCTACAACTTTAAATGTTACAGGTAGTGCTGCTTCTTACACATGGCAAACCAGTGCAACAACTAGTTCTATTGTAGTTTCTCCTTCTGTAACTACAACTTACTCTGCGTTAGGTACCGGAACTAACAACTGTCAGGTTTCATCTTTCTTTACAGTAACAGTTAGTAATCCAACTATTACCGGTATTGGTGCAGTAGTTTGTGGAACAAACGTTGTTGGTACTTTAACAGCCAATGCATTTGCGCCTGTTTCATGGTATTCTTCACCAACATCTACTGTTGTTTTAGCATCGGGTAATACATTTACCGCAACTGCTGCTACAACAACAACATTCTATGCCGAAGCTGCTTCAAATGCAACCGGAAGTATACAAACAACCTTTGCTGCAGGAAATGGGTGCGGTGGTGGTGCAATGTTTGATATCACTCCAACCAATGGTGCAATTAATTTAGACAGTATTGATGTTAATACTTCAACAGCTGCAAACACAACTTTAAGCGTTATCATTTATTACAAAATAGGCACTTACTTAGGTAATGAAACAAATGCTGCTGCTTGGATCGCTTGGGATACAATTACTGCAACAAGTGCAGGTGCAAATAATCCAACTAGAGTTGCTTTCGGAAACGGACCAATAAACATTCCAAACAGCACATTGTATGGCATCTATGTTAATTACAATGCTCAATACACAAACGGAACTTTAGCATATACTAATTCAGACATTACTGTTCAAACAGGTGCCGGTTTATGTTCTCAGTTTGGTGGTGTTAATGCAGGAAGGATGTTCAATGGTAATTTATACTATTCTAAGCCAGGATGTATTAGTCCTAAAATTCCAGTTACCTTAACAGTAAGTCCTCAGCCAACAGTAAACATCAACGTTTTACCTTCAAGCGTTATTTGTGCGGGTAATTCACTTACGTTAACTGCAAGTGGAGCTGATACGTATACTTGGAATACAAGTGCAACTTCTACAATAATTACTGCAACACCATTCACTAGTACTACTTATACGGTAGATGCCAGTTCAAGCCTTTGTCCTGGATCATTCACCGCGAGTATGTTTGTTACAGTTAATGCAAACCCGATAGTAAATATCACTCCGGGTACTGCTAGTATTTGTGCAGGAAATTCAATAACCCTTAACGCCAATGGTGGTGTGATCTATAACTGGAATACTAGCGCTACTACTCCATCTATATCTGTAAGTCCTACTATTAACACAACTTACAGCGTAATTGGTACTGCGGCTAATAGTTGTACATCATCTGCACTCGTAAATATTACCGTAAATGCGAAGCCAACTGTATCAATTATTGCTATCAGCAATACTGCGTGTTTAAATGGTGGACCGATTGCTCTAACGGGATCTCCTGCTGGCGGTGTGTTTAGCGGACCAAACGTTTCGGGTAGTAACTTAATGCCAAGTGCAACCGGAACATTTAATCCTGTTTATTCATTTACCAATAGCAGTACAGGTTGTTCAAATTCAGCAACTGCCTCTATTGTAGTTAGTATTTGTACAGATATCATTAGTCAAACAGCTAAGAACGCTTCGTTGAAGGTGTATCCAAATCCTAACCTAGGTACATTTACTATTGAAACAGGAAATTCACTTCGTAAAACAATTGAGTTAACCGATCTTACAGGTAGAATAGTTTACAAAGAAACAACAGATGGCGAAACCATTAACATGAACATTACTGAATTAGCAAATGGTATTTACCACGTGCGCATCAGTTCAGAAAATGGAATTGACATCATTAAAGTTGTAAAACAATAATACTTCTAGTTTAGTGGAAGATAAAACCCCTCTCGGATTTTTCCGGAGGGGTTTTTGATTTTTAGACCTTTAGAGGCAGAAACTTAAATACATTTAAAATAATCAAATGCCTCAAGGCAATCGTTACACCTGTATAATGCTTTGCAAGCTGTACTGCCAAACTGCGAAATTAAAACGCTGTTCTTGCTTTTACACCGCGGGCATGTAACCGCTTTGTGCTTTCCTGTAATAAATGATTTATCGGTGGTGGATTCCTCCGGTGGAGCAATGCCATATTTTTGTAATTTTAGTTTTGCTTCTTCGCTCAACCAATCGGTGGTCCACGCAGGGCTATAAATCATTTTTACATTTACAGTTTTAAAACCGTTTTGCTTTAGCTTAGAGATCACATCATCCTCCATTTGTTTCATAGCAGGGCAACCACTGTAAGTTGGCGTGATGGTAACTTCTACTGAATCGTTCCCAAGATCTTTTACATCTCTAATAACGCCTAATTCAACAATAGAGATCACGGGAATTTCCGGATCAGGAATTTCGGAAAGTAAGTTTTGTATCCGTTGGTTAAAATCCATTCGTGTTCTAAAGGTAGCTATTCTTATATCAAATTAATATGATTTTGGACAGGTCTTTAAATTATCATCCGGATCCATATCAATTAATTTATTGTATGGATCAATACCTACCATATAAGGCTCTTCATCAAGGGTAAATTCTAACTTTTGCTCTTTGCCAACAATCTTATATTTTTTAAAAATAAGTTCTTTTCCTAATTGATCTTTGTTCTTTACATTTTTTGCAAATACGCCAATATCGATCCAATCATTTACTATAACATCTTTTGCTTTACCTAAACTATCACTTTTGGTTTTGCCCGTATTGATAAGCAGGGTTACTTTATATTGGTTATTAGTTTTTAAAACCGTAACACTTCGCACCTTATTATCAAATACTACGATGCGTTCAAACAGATCGCTTAATGTTTCTTTTAATGAATCAGGGGTTGAGCGCTTTATCTGTCCGTAAAAATCCCTGGCGGTAGTGTATGGTGGCTCCTGAAAAGCCTTTTCCTTTAAATACCGGCGAATAGCCGAATTCAAACTATCTTCTCCAATATAATCTTTCAACGAATACATGATCATACTTCCTTTGTTGTAATGAATGTACTGCTGATTCTCCACCATCATCAAAGGAACTTCTTTTCTATTTTCTTGAGCTCGTCCTGTTAAGTAATCATCCATCTCATACTTCAGGAATTTTTTCATGGCCGGTTTGCCATATTCTTTCTCCATAACCATTAGTGCGCTATACTGGCTCATGGTTTCACTCATTAATGTAGAACCTTGAACATCTGCTCCAATTATTTGGTGTGCCCACCATTGATGACCAATTTCATGCGCTGTAACATAAAAAGGGAAATCAATACTCTCTGGATCATCGGCATCTACTTTTGCAATAAAGCCAATAGATTCTGAATATGGTATTGTATTTGGGAATGATTGCGCAAAGCTAGCATAACGAGGAAATTCAATAATCCGAACTTGCTTGTGTTGGTAAGGAGAAAATTGAGCTGTATAATAATTCAAAGATCTCTTTGTGCTATTTACCATTCGATCTAAATTATACGTATGGTTCTTATGATAATAGATCTCTATATTAACAACATTAGCCGGATCTTTTGGGTTTATCCATTTATCTTTTAGCACAGAATATTCTGCTGATAAAAATGAATAGAAATTTAAAATTGGCCTATCCATTTTATACTTAAAATATTTTCTTCCATTGCTTTCCCACTCTTTTTCCAAATAACCCGGCGCAATTGCAATTTGCGAAGGAATAGTTGACACTGTTGCTTCAAATCGGATCCAATCGGCATCTTTTGAAATATATGTGTTACCATATGCTGTTGTATCATCAATAGAGGCCATGCGTGGTTTAGGAGCGAGATTATATTTTTTTCGTGTTGAGTTATCGGCTATCTCCATATTGTCGTTATAACCAATATAAGGTAAAGCGTTGCTATTAAAAAACGTACCATTCTCAACTATATCTGTAGATGATCCGTCTTCTGAGAATCCATGAGAAAAATGTTCTAATGTAAAATCTAAGCGTACAGAATCCCCAGGCAACATTGGTTTTATTAATTTGTATCCAAAAAAACCGAAGGCAGCATCATCTATTATTTTGGAATGCTGCGTTTGAAGCTTGAGCTCTTTAATATCTTTTGGTTCAAACATTCCAATGTAGATCTTCGAAATAGGTTGCTTATGCTTATTTTTTAAGTAATAAAAACCCTTTACTTTGGCGCCTTGTTCGTTTGGAAAAATATCTACTTCCACGGTAGACGAAACGATTCGTGGCTGCAGATCTTTTAAGCAAGTCTTATATTTTTTTTCAAAATCTACTTGCTCCTTTTCTTGCTCCTTATTTGTTTTATACTCATTCAATATTCGTGTGTTATAATATATAAAACTTCCAAAACCTAGGAACATAGCCAAGCCTATGATCATCATAAAAGCGTACGATCGTTGAAACTGTTTAGATGCGTATTTCACTCTAGCTTTATAACTTTTTTCTTTTAAACGCGGCCACATTGGCATTGCTAAAGCCACCAACACCATCATGAATCCAATCCAATACGCTTTATACATATAAAATACATATAATGTGTGTCCGTAACCATTCATGTCTGAATATGGCAATACGTTTCCTGAACTATTGAAAATGATTAAACGATTATTTATATCGGTGGTATTGTAAATAATCTGCAAACCAAATGTTAGTAAGGTTGTAAGAGTAAAGCCAATGAATTTATTATTTACCAATACTTGTACCATGGCTGCCATGGCGCACAAAACTATAGCTGAGAAGATACGCTTGCCATAATATTCGAAAATATATAAACCTAGCTCGTAATTATAATAACCTTCATAGGTTTGCAACGCAATTGATGTGATAATAGCAGCGCCATATACAGCGCCTACTAAACCTACCAACGACAAAAACTTAGACGTAAACAATACCCACGTTTGAACAGGTGTACTATATATAAGTTCATCGCATTTATTATCACGTTCTCGCCATACTACAATGCCACTATAAAAAATAATAAGAATGATCAAAAAGAATTGCGATAGAACGGCACCCAGATCCAACATCTGGTAAGTAACAGGATAGGTTTCTGTACCGTAAATAAGCCCTTGGTAATTATGCGTAGTGATCATTAATAAAATGGCTATACCAATTACAACCATAAAAAATACCGAACGAACTATTTTCTTGATCTCAAAACGCGTTAAAAACACCAACTGCTGAATAGACGTTTTGAAATTAAAGTACTGTTTTGCTTTTGGTAATTGAAATAAGAACTGAATATGCTTCATGCCCTTTACTTCCTCTTGCGATTTCTTTTTCTTTAAACCAACAGGATTTAAGAATTGACTGAATTGGAAATTACGATAGGTAACAAAACCAATTAGCAAAGAAATGCCTAACCAAACTAAACGGTTATACAAAACATAACTTTGCAAAGGCACCATGCGTTCATTTTGCTCAGAGGGCGTCCAGTATTCGGTTAAAGCAGATAGCGCTTGGTTGCCAAACGGATCAATAATAGCAGATAAAGTTTCGTTTTCAATATCGCTTGTCATACTTGTGGCAATACCCGAAATAACAATGAACACTAAGGCCGAAACATATCCAGTAGTTAAATTACGCGTATATGTAACCAACGAAAAGAAAGTTACGCCGATAAAAAACACATTAATAACTGTAAAGGTTAAAAATGGTACTAAGTAATTTAAAATACTAAACGGACCAATTTGTCCATTATCATTTGGCGCAATTGCAAAACCTAAAATGAGACCGAAAACTATAGCGCTTAATGCAAAAAGAGAAAGCAAAAAGGAGGCAGAAAAGCGCCCTATTAAATAAGAAGATTTTGTAATTGGTTTTGAATAAAATAGTGAATGGATATTATATTGATAATCTTTTTGCACGCACGAACCCATAATGGAAACGCAAATAATAGTGGTGATCAATCCTAAAAAGAAATCACTGTTAAATGCATTCAAAATCCCTGCTATGCTGCTGGCCGAATTCATATAGGAATTTGTATCCTGCGTGTTTCCTGTAAAAGCACCCGTTGCTGCGCATATAAGCAAAAAAGCGCCCACAAGGTAAAGCATGAAATACAAATAAATTACCGGTCGTTTGAACCAACTCTTTAATTCGAACAAAAATATTTCTTTGAACATGGTAATTATTTTTGCTGGTTATTGATATAATAAAAATATACATCCTCCAAATCGGGGCTCACCGATGTGAATGCTTTATCAGGTTGTGTGTCGGCTACAGTATTAATACAAATTTTACCGCCTGATACTTTACTTGAGATGATCTTGAATCGGTTACGATAATCCTCTACCTCTTCTTTGGCTATTTGTGCTTGCCATACTTTTCCGTTCAGTACATTTAAAGCTTCATTGGTTTTGCCATGGTACAAAACTTCTCCAAAATTCATGATAGCCATTTCGTTGCAAAGATTCTTTACATCATCAACAATATGAGTTGAAAGAATAACCACAACGTTCTCGCCTATCTCGCTCAATAAATTATGAAAACGATTTCTTTCTTGTGGATCAAGACCCGCCGTAGGTTCATCAACAATCACAATTCTTGGATTTCCTAAAAGCGCTTGTGCAATTCCAAAACGTTGACGCATTCCTCCGCTATAATCTCCTATATATTTGTCTCTTACTTCATACAAATTTGTTTGATGCAATAAAGCATCACACACTTCTTTTCTCTCACTTTTATTCGAAATGCCTTTAAGCACCGCGAAATGATTTAGCATATCCTGTGCAGTTACTCTGGGATAAAATCCAAAATCTTGCGGAAGATAGCCCAAGATCTTTCTTACCTCGTCCTTTTGTTTGAGCACGTTCAGGTCATCTAAAAATATTGTTCCTTCGTCTGACTCCTGTAATGCTGCAATGGTGCGCATCAAACTCGATTTGCCCGCGCCATTGGGCCCTAATAAACCAAAGATTCCGTTAGGAATATCGAGGTTAACATTTGACAAAGCTTTTTTACCGTTTGGGTAAGTTTTTGTAAGGTTTTGGATTTTTAAAAGCATGGTATTTATTTATTAAACGAATGTATACATTAGGAAATAAAAAAACCGCTTATTTTATTTAAGCGGTTCTAAATAGTGTTAAATAAGCTCTAAACTTATATAGGCTTATTATTTTTCAAGGATCTTAAACTCAGTGCGGCGGTTATTTTGTCTTCCTGCATCCATATCGTTAGTGTCAATTGGTTTTGTTTCTCCATAACCCTTTGCAACAAGGCGACCAGAAGAAATTCCCTTTGCGATCAAGTAATCAACCACCGACCTTGAGCGGCTATCACTCAATTTCAAATTGTAATCATCAGAACCTTTACTATCCGTGTGGCTTCCTAACTCGATCTTTACAGTAGGATTGTCGTTCAATAATTTTATTAAACGATCTAGCTCATTTGCCGATTCGGGACGAATAGTTGCTTTATCAAAGTCGAAAAAGATATTACGCAATACAATGGTTGATCCTACTTCGATCTTTTTAAGGGCCACATCTTTTGTGAACTCCTGGTAATCGGCATTATCAGGTAAATTAAAATTCTCTGAATGGAAAAGATAACCTTCTCTTTTTACAGCAATACCATAGTTTTTACCCGAAGGAAGCGTAACCAAATATTTACCTGTTGCACTATTCGATTTAAATGTAGCAAGCACTTCGTTCTTATCGTTATCAATAAGATCGATCATCGCTTCCAGTACTGCATTTGTTTTTGCATCAGTTATTATACCCTTTAAAATAGTAAGTTTGGCGGTTTTAATTTCAACAGCCGCTTCCGTTTTTAAATTACTGATAGGATTTGCAACCATGGCTAATAACTGATCTTCGGTGCTTAATAGAGGTTCTTTTTCAGCACCAAGGAATGTGATCTTGTAAATATCCTTATCGCCGTAACCACCTTGCTTTGCCGAAGAAAAATATCCACGGTTACCGCTACCACTTACCACAAAAAACACATCATCATCAGGGCCATTGATAGGATAACCCAAGTTAACAGGCTTACTCCATTTTCCATTTTCTAAGGTGCTCATAAAAATATCATAGCCTCCTAAAGTATTGTGGCCTTGACTACTGAAATACATTGTTTTTCCATCGGGATGCATGAATACACCTTCTTCGCCATATTTAGTATTGATATCCGGTCCAAGATTTTTTGAAAGGCCCCACTCTCCTTTAATATCCATATCGCTATAATAAATATCGCGATCGCCAAAACCACTTGATTTATCACTTACAAAATAAATACGTTTGCCATCAAAACTTAAACTCACACTACTTTCGTGATATTTTGTGTTGATGTTTTTGTTCATATGCACCGGTGGCTCCCAATCGATACCAAACAAAGTGCTTTCATAAAGATCACCACCATCTTTACCTGAATGACGGTACACAAATAACTTTGATCCATCGGGAGAAAGACCCGCAGAAGCATCATGAAATTCGGAATTCACATTCTTACTTAATAATTTTGAAGGTTGCCATTTGCCATTGGTTTTTGTAGAGATATAAAGATCTTCGTAGTATCCGGCATCGGCATCTCTTTTACCTCCCGTGGAATTATCACGACGTGCAGTAAAAATAACCGTTTCCTCATCGGCAGTAATGGCAGGGCTATATTCCGGATACTGCGTATTTACAGCCGGACCTAGATTGTCAACAAATACTCTTTCAGGTTTTGCGCTAAATGCTTTTCCATTATTGCACTCACCGATCTTTTTCTGAACATCCTCTATTTCTACAGCAAACGACTTAGGTTTTAAATTCAATCGTGCCAAATAAACGCTATAATATTTTATAGCTTCATCCCAATTCACATTTAACTGATAACACCAACCCAACCAATAAGGAAGATCTTGTTCTGTTTCAGGGTCCAATCTAAATGCATCGGCTAAATATCCTAAGGCTTCTTTTGAGGCCGGTGCATCAAAGAACCTGATGAACCCTAGCATGTAATTTAATTTTGCGTTTTTTTGATTGAATTTTTGCGCATCCAATAAGGGCGAGTGAGCGCTTTTGAAATTCTCGTAGCCAACATGGAGATAATCACGTGTACTTACAGGAAGAACCTTATCCGACATTAATCCCTTTCTAAAATCATCAAATTCCTTGCGGCCCTGGTAGTAAAACTCCATGCCTATGTCTAATTGCTTTCGAGCCGCTCTCAATTCTTCCTTTTTGCCCGGAAAATTATCCTTTTCAAATTCAACAGATTGCGAGTAAGCATTTGAGAAAATAAAAGCAAGTAAGCAGAAAAATAAAATACGTTTGTTCATAGGGTCAATTACAATCAGTATTCATAAATGTTTTTGCAGCACTCACGCCTAGGTCTGCAGCTTTTTTCCAATCAGCACAACTGCCCTCCTCTTCGCGTAACATTTGGCGGGCAATACCACGGTTAAAATACGCTGCGCCATTACTCGCATTTAATTCAATTGCTTTGTTCGACATATCTTTTGCCTTTTTATAATCCTTTTGCTTTAATGCAACTGAAGCAAGATTGTTGAATGCCTGAGAATTCTTGGGATCCTTTTTTAAAACGTCTTCAAAATCTTTTTTAGAATCGTCGAGCTTCCCCGATTCCAATTTTGCAGCCCCACGATTATTTAATGCGATCAAATAATCAGGCTTCGCATTCATGGCCTTTGTATAATACTCTATGGCCTTGTCATAATCTTTACTTACACGGTATACCGAACCCAAATTATTATATACAAAAACAAAGGAAGGATTAAGGGCCAACGCCTTTTCGTAATCTGCAATGGCGCCCTTAAGATCATTTACCGCTCTCTTAGCACTTGCCCTATCATTGTAAGCGTAAGCATAATCAGGCTTTACTTCTATAGCGCCCGAATATTCTTTAATAGCTTCATTGTAATCTCCAGCCTGGTACGACATAATTCCTTTATAATAATATGCTTCAGCATGCTTTCCAATTCCCAAACAATTATCCAACCAGCGATTTGTACTATCCTTTTGACTCTGACCAAAAAACACCATTGCCTTTGCAAAACGTGCTTCAATATTAGCAGGACTAGTACTTAAAACTTTATTTATATCGCTCATTGCGCTTGGGTAATTTCTTACCAAAGTAAAAGCAACGCATCTATTGTAGTATGCTTTTTCAAAATCAGATTTTAGTGCAATGCTTTTTGAGAATAGATCGGCTGCGAGCTGCCCTTCGCCCTTATTGAGTGCTATGATGCCGTCGTTGTAATTTTGTTGAGCTTGTTCTTCGGGAGAAATAGTGGTGTTTACCTTTACTGTATCCTGTGCTGAGGAAACAAAAAACGCACCCAGAAAAAATAGAAGTAAATTAAGTCTCATTCTTATTAGTTAAGATTTTAAATATAAAACAAAAAACCAAAATAAAAACAAATTTTTATTAGACTAACTAGCGAATTATTAAACTCTGATGCCAACTAAACATACGTCGTCGATCTGCTCATGGCGACCTTTCCAATTGTTAAAAACAGTTTCGAGTTGTTCTAATTGATCTTTGGCGCTAAGATGATGTGTTTTTGCAAGTACTGCTTTAAGATTTTTGGTCATGAATTTTTTCGCTTCTGGTCCACCAAACTGATCGGCATATCCATCTGTAGTTAAACAAATAAGATCATCTTTTTTAAGGTCTATCTTTACTTCATCAAATGTTTGATCGTATTTTGTAAAACCACCAATAGCATGTTTTGTTGCTTTGTATTCTACCACTTCACTATCCCTTACAAGATATAAAGGCCTATTAGCTCCGGCATAGGTTAATATTTTAGAAACAAGATCCAAATGAATAATGGATACGTCCATTCCGTCTCGCTGAATGCTTTGATCTGAATTTTGTTTAAGTGAATTTTTTATCTCGGCATTTAGGTATTTAAGTATCAAACCCGGACTTTGCATCTTACGCTCAACGGTTAATTGTTGTAAAATATTAATGCCTACCATACTCATTAAAGCACCCGGAACGCCATGCCCTGTGCAGTCGGCACAAGCCAATAATAATCCGTTTTGATTCTCATTTATAAGATACCAATAAAAATCTCCACTCACCACATCCTTTGGTTTGTAAAAAATAAAATTCTCTTTGATCAAAAGATCTAATTCTTCTTTACTTGGCAAGAACGCGGTTTGAATTCCCTTAGCATACTCAATGCTTTGTTCTATCTCTAACTTTTTTTCGCTAATGATCTTGTTTTGTTCCTGTAATTGAAGGTTAGTCGTTTGTTTTATTTTGTTTTGCCTGAACAAAAGATATGCTACGATCAAGATAATCAAACCCACACCTCCCAATAAGGTGATGTAAATTGTTTTGCGTTTGCCTTTTAATTCCTGGATTTCATTAGCTTGTTTTAATTGGATATTGCTCGCTTCCGATTTAGCATATTTATAATTTGTTTCAAGATTTTTAATCGAAAATTCATTGTACTCACCATTCAATTCGTTTGATCGTAAATGAAATTCCTTTTGGGTATCAAACGCTTCCTTGAATCTTCCTGCATTGTAATAATACTCCATAAGTATTTGTAGAGATTCCTTTCTCATCTCCCTCAAGTCGTTTCGTGTGGCATATCCGTAAATGAATTTATAAATACCGGAAGGGTCTTTGATCTTACCTACTTTCTCATCGCACAAAGTGATCTTTATTAAACAAGAGATCACATTATTTGAGTCATCCTTAAAAGTATTCTTTGCTTTTTCATAATAAAATACCGAGGAGGTATAATCCTTAGAATGGTAAAAAAGTTGTCCCAAATTCAAGTAAAGCGCGGCGGTTTGCCTAAAACGCTTCAAGCTCTTTGTTTTTTCAATGGCATCTGTAAAATATTTTACAGCCGAATCAAAGTCGGGCCGCTTATCTTCGCGGTCATACTTATCTGTGTAAAAACTTCCTAATGCATTCTCTACTCTCAAAATGATAGCGTCAGAATTTATTTCCTTTCCTATCCTTAATGCCTTATAAAGATAACTTACATCTTTGTAATTCCTTTGTTGAATGGCGGTTTGCCAACCAAGATTATAAGCCGACAGCGCCACGTGAAATTTACTTCCAATAGAATCGCTAAGCTCATACGCTGTATAATAATACCTATACGACTCGTCGTAATTAGCCTTGTTGAAATGTTGATCACCAACATTATTATAAAATCTTGCCAGTGTTTTGAGTTTCTTTATCTTGTAGGTTAGCGTAACCACATTTTGAATAAGACCCATACTCCCAATAAAATCTGAATCAACGCTGTTCTTAAATAAGTTCATCAGTAGTTCTACTTTTACCGAATCGTCGGGCAAAGCCATTATACTGTCTCTGTTTTTTTCGAATGATTTTGATGACTGAGAAAAAAATGTTGAACAGCCGAATAAAAATAATACGATTATGGCGTTTCTGAACCTCATTGACATTTCTTAAATATACAAAACTAAATTGAACCTCATCCTAGTAAAGGATCATATTAACCAATTTAATCTTTTACCCTATTGAATTTTAACGCCTTTAGCATCCAATCTGCAAGCGGCTTTTCGGGAGTGCGTTTTTTGAGGTCGAGGTACCAACCAAATTTTTTCATGATCGGGATCTTTTTAGTTTCTACAAACTCAATAAGTGTACCGTCCGGATCTTCAATGTATGTAAAGTGCCCTGCAGCCTCCCCCATTTCAAAACCTGATCCGCCATCCACCGTAAAAGGATGTCCGTTTTTTTCGCAGGTTTCTTTTAAGGCCTGCATATTCTTAATATCAAAACACAAATGAATAAAACCAAGATCTCCCCAAAATCTATTTTCAAAAATACGGCGGGGCTGGTAATTTTTTGCCTCTATCAATTCAATATAACTATTTCCGAATAATTTTGAAAATGGCCCTACACGTGGTTTGTTATGCGTTAATACAATACGGCGAACTTTGACTTCCCCGCCCGGCAATCCTTTGAAATCGGAAAAAGTTTCTTCTTTATCCAACACTACTTTATCGTAACCTAAAATAGTTTTGTAAAATTCCATCGAGCGAGAGGCATTGGAAACACCAATTATCATTCCTACAGGCCCGCCTGTACTTAAATTTCCGTTTCCAAACCATACATCATCTTCAATGATCTCGAAGTTATTTCCGAATGGGTCTTCCACAAAAAAATGTTTTTTACCATAAGGCGTTGTGCTTATTTCAGATAAAAGTTTTGCATTTTTATTTTTAAGATGCGCATAACTCCCAAGAATATCATCACTTTTTATCTTGGCACAAAACAAACCAATATCTCCCATCACCGGTTTAAAAGCACATGGTTGTGGTGTACGACTTGTATATTGCCAGATCTCGAAACCGCCGCCGCCTTTTAAATTTATGGCTAAAATAGCATGCCGTTTGTGCGGCATGCCGCCCGTATAAGGAAGCATTAACTTAGCTTCAGCCGCTTCTTCAAAAATGGGAACGTCCATTCCAAAATTTTGTCGATACCATTTAAAACCATCATGAACATTAGAAACGCCAATGCCTACTTGCTGAATACCTGAAATTATATATGAACTCATTACTTTATAATATAGCGTGAATTTAAATAAAAATTGTTGGAGTAGAAGGTGAAAGTTATTTTACTATGATCTTCTTACTATATAGTTTGTTCACAGAAGATGCCATTATAAGATATGTTCCTGGAGCTAATACACCTGCCATATCAATAGCAATGATCTCACGATCACTTTGAGTTAAGATCACTTTTGAGCAGCATTCCTTTCCGCTAACATCTTTAATCAAAATTAATACTTCTTTATTCTCTAAGCCTAATAAACTGATATTAAAATCACCATTGTTTGGGTTTGGAAATACATCCATACCAGAATCGGTAAAGTGATAATTAACAGAAACGATCTTTGAATATGTGTATTTACCATTCAAATCAGTTTGTTTTAATCGGTAATAAGAAATTCCATTAAAAGGGTTGAAATCAGTTTCTAAATATTCTAAATTTCTTGTACTATTACTCGATCCTTTTACCATAGAAACAGTTTCAAACACAATACCGTCTTTCGATTTTTCTACAATAAAATAATCATTTTGTCTTTCGGAAGCAGTTTTCCAATTGATATCAACCCGTTTATCGTTTTTTATCGCATTAAAATCTAATAATTCTATTGGAAGTGGGCTCAAAATATAGTCTTTACTTCCTATTGTATAATAGCCATCATTTGCCAATGTATAACCATTGAATTGAACTCTATCACCAACTACTGCTGAGCCCGTGGTGAGCTCAGTCCAGTTTCCAGTTGTTCCAGCCCTATACAAAAGAACATAATCAGCGGCAGGACCAAGAGTTACAGGAGCTACTCCACCATCACTCATATCAAACTCAATATTAGTTTGAATACTTGTAGAGGTATTTGTAATATCAAAGTACCATATTCTTTGCCAACGTGAATTATTTGCACCTGTCATTCCCCCTACATCAGTGAAAATTTGAGTATTAGTAAATGAAGCATGACCAGCTAAAACATAATCCGTATTATCAAATCCTGTTCCTGTGGCGCTAATACCAAGTCCCCCGCAAGTTGATGCAGAAAAAGACGGGTTACTTCCCGTTGCCTCTTTACCAACACCAGCTACTTCGTAATCATAATTACCGTTACCTGAATTATCACCGGCATATTTATCATTTGATGTTAATGCTATATTGTATTTGGCTGATAAATAATTATTCACAATGATTCTTTGCGCAGGAACAACAGCAACGGTATAAATAATTATTTCCGAAATATATCCACCAAATGGCCTTCCATCTGTTGAATGTGTGCATGCAATATTTAAAGGCGAGGCTTTATCAGGCACCAGCGTGCTTGTTTCAGTAGCCGTTTTTCGAAGTATTTCTTCCTCATAAACTGTAGAGCGATTTGCAGCAGCTAATGATCCATCAAAAAACACATCTAAAATATATCCTGTACCGTTAGAATAAGCAGCTGTTCCGGTGTTGAAACGATTAGCAATACCATCAATATCAACGTAAAAATAATTGGAAGAAAAAAAGAATAACATAAATGCTTCATCGGTATCTATTGAAGTTCGTTTAGATAATACAGAGCGTGCATCAGTACCAATATTATTCATTTTAACCACATTAAAAAACGAATACCCGCTCGTATTATCAAGACTAGGATTATCAGTTGCATGCATTCTGTCTGCTACAGTACTTCCAGAGTTATTATCGAATTGAATGCCAGGTAAGCCATTTAAAACATTAGTAGCATATGACGGTTGTTGCGCAGCAGTGGCCTGTGAAACATTAATGCCGTTTCCCGATTGGTCGTTCCACGAAGAAATAGCTGTGGCGTTAACTGTACTTGATGTTCCTGCGTTAGCTTTAAGCCAAAGAACGTTGGTATTAGACGTTCCTACGCCAGCAGGACCAGTTTGTGAATCGAGCGTATAAAACAGGGTGAGAAAGAAAATACATATAGCTTTGGCTCTCATAACACTGTAAATATACAAAAAATTCAGCCTGCATTCAAAGCAGAAGCTTTCTTAACATTAACTAAAATTTTAGATGCAAATTCCGTTCTCTTTTTTTACATTTGTATTCTTAAAATCAATAACATGTACGGAAAAATAAAGGATCAATTAGCAAATACCTTAAAAGAAATTGAAGATAACGGCTTATTTAAAAAAGAGCGTGTAATTACCACTCCCATGGATGCCTTGGTAAAGGTAAATGGCAAAGAAGTAATTATCTTTTGCGCTAACAATTATCTTGGTTTATCATCGCACCCAAAAGTAATTGAGGGGGCAAAGAAAGCATTGGATACTCATGGATTTGGCATGAGTAGTGTGCGTTTTATTTGTGGTACTCAAGATATTCATAAGGAACTAGAAACTAAAATTTCCAAATTTTTAGGAACAGAAGCTACCATTTTATATGCCGCAGCTTTTGATGCTAACGGCGGAGTATTTGAACCTTTGTTTGATGAACAGGATGCCATTATTAGCGATGAATTAAATCATGCTTCTATTATTGATGGGGTGCGTTTATGCAAAGCACAACGTTACCGTTATAAAAATTGTGACATGGCTGATTTGGAAGAACAACTCATCAAATCACAAGCACAACGCAATCGTATTATAGTAACAGATGGCGTGTTTAGTATGGATGGTTTTGTTGCTCCACTAGATAAAATTTGTGACTTAGCAGATAAATACAATGCCTTGGTAATGGTGGATGAATGCCATGCTAGCGGCTTTATTGGTAAAACAGGTAGAGGAACCATTGAAGCTAAAAATGTAATTGGCAGAGTGGATATTATTACAGGAACCCTTGGCAAAGCTTTGGGCGGAGCAATGGGAGGTTTTACTTCTGCAAGAAAAGAGATTGTTGAATTGTTACGCCAACGCTCTCGTCCGTATTTATTTAGTAATTCATTAGCACCAAGCATTGTTGGTGCAAGCTTAGCGGTGTTTGATTTATTAAGCTCTACTACCGAATTGCGCGATAAATTAGAGTGGAATGTGAACTACTTTAAAAAAGGTATTAAAGCAGCGGGACTAGAAATTAAAGATGGTGATAGCGCCATTGTGCCAGTGATGTTATACGATGCAAAACTAGCGCAAACATTTGCTGCCAAATTATTAGATGAAGGAATTTACGTGATTGGATTTTTCTTTCCGGTTGTGCCAAAAGATAAAGCACGCATTCGAGTTCAACTAAGTGCCTCGCATACACAAGAACATTTAGATAAAGCTATTGCCGCTTTTGCAAAAGTTGGTAAAGAGTTGGGGGTGATTAAATAGTTTTATTTTTTATTTGGGCGCCGGCCGGGCTGCTGCGGGCTCGCTGTTCGCTCGGCTTTTTTTGTTCGGCGAAAAGCCTCTCAGAAAAGAGCTAAACCCTCCGCATCCCTGGCGCGAAGGAAATTCCGTCTTCGAAAAACATTTCGCTTAGGGGTCCTTGTAAGTTCGAGTAAAAAATTCGCCTCTTTTCATTTTTTTGTATCGAGAAGTGACCTTTAAATGTCGTTCTCGATACCATTTTGCAAAAGGCAGCCAAAATCACTCGAACTAACAAAATTCGTTGTCCTACCTCTCAAAAAATTCTTTTTCTTCCCATTTACTTTCCAACTTCAATAAACTAAAACCTATGTATTCAAAATTGGCTTCAAAGGTTTTTTCTTTAAATGTATTCGAAACTTCTTTTATAATTCTTATACCTCTATTTAGTCGTCCCTCAAAAACTCTGTAAGCCTTGTTATTATTGAGTTTGTTTAAAAATAGTGCGAAAAAAATCTAACGAAAAAAGTAAAAAAGGATTA
>JAWXAS010000112.1:0-24367 GCA_034439635.1 Bacteroidota bacterium
GTTCCTTGGCTTAATATTTCTCCTGATTATTTGAATTTCTCATCAATTATTTCTGGAGCAGATAATTTCACAACATATTCGAAAATTTATATTAAAAAAATTGAGACTAGTCCTTGGCGTGCAAACAGAATTTATATCGCAGGTGTTTTTGGATATCCTGGCGATCCGTTAACCGGAAACAGTTTTAAAAAAGCTAAAGTTCTTACATATGACGGTACAAACTGGACCAACTATAGTGCAGGAATTCCTGAGGACGCTTTTGTGTATTCTATGATTATGGACCATTATAGTAATGATGCTTTGTATCTTTCAACTAGTAAAGGAGTATATTATAAAGACGCGAGTATGCTGAGTTGGGTTGCTTTTACTAATGGGCTTCAGAATTTTGACGTAGTTAAAATGGAAATTAATTACAAAGAAAGCACTGTTAGACTCGGCACTTATGGCTATGGTATATGGAAATCTCCTCTACAATGTCCTACCGATAATAACATCTCTATGGCCTTTCCTGTTCCTCCTGGAATTTACCAGGCCAACACAATTCTAAGCGTTGCCGATCACGCTGTTATTGGAACACCAAATGTTCTCAGAGCTACTAATTATATTGAATTGGCTCCAGGCTTTGATGCAATACCAAGCGCTTCCGGGCAGAATAATTATTTCTTTGCTTTAATTCATGGTTGTAACGGTGGCAGCAGCAGCCCTTATCTATTTCGCTCAGCTACTGATGAAGCGCCTGCATCTTCAGAAATAAAAAAAGAGATTTTGTCAGAAGATCCATTCAAAATATTCCCTAATCCAGGTAGTGGCAAATACACTTTTAAACCATTCACTGATGAGAGTTATAAAATAAATATTTACAATTCAGTTGGCGCTCTCATGAGATCATTAGATGTTAAAGGTTCCGAGCAGGAAATAAATATTGAAGAACTATCTCCTGGAATCTACTTTTTTAATGTAAAATCAATATCTGGTTCACAGAAGGTTATAAAAGTCATCAAAGAATAATTTCTCTTTCAAACAGAAATCCCGCCTCGTGCGGGGTTTTCTTTTTAGTTCGAATAAACGCTGCCTGCCTCTTGCAGCGTTGTATCGCAAACTACCCCAAAAATTCATAAACCTTCCCCGGTTTACTTTTTATCAAATTACTAAATTCCAATTGCAAGAGCAACGTAGAAACCGCACTCACACTCATCTCGCTTACGTAACAAATTTCATCTAAACTCAATTGCTTTTTTTGTGCAAAGGTTTTTGCTATTTTTTGTTCTTCTTCGCTTAAACTAATAAGTAATGGCATTTGTTTCTTCTTGCCTCTCTGGTGGTTGAGCCCTGAGCCTGCCGAAGGATCGAAGCCCCAGTTCATCGCATCTAAAAGGTCAACGGAATTTTCTATTAAGCCTGCTCTATTGCGTTTTATTAATCCATTACAACCTTCACTTAATGCACTTCCTGCTTCCCCCGGAAACGCAAATACATCTTTATTATAACTGTGGGCAATGGTAGCAGTAATTAAACTACCACCCTCGCGTTTGCTTTGCACCACAATTAATGCATCGCATAAGCCTGCTACAATTCTATTTCGCTTCGGAAAATTTACTGCATCAGGATTTGTGCCACTCATAAAATCAGTAAGCAATCCTCCTTGCTTGAGCATCTTTTTTGCCAAAGCGGTGTGCGAACTTGGGTAAACTCTATCCAAACCATGCGCTACAACGCCCACTGTTTGCAAACCATTATCCATAGCATATTTGTGCGCATGCACATCTATACCATAGGCCAAACCACTCACCACTAAAACTCCACTTCCTGCTAAGTCGGCCAATAATTTATTGGTTAAATCTATTCCGTACTCATCTGGCTTTCGTGTTCCAACCACAGCCACAATTTTTTCGGTATTTAAATTGGCATTGCCTTTGTAATATAGTAATACCGGCGAATCGTTACAAAATTTTAAACGCTGAGGGTAATCTTCCTCTGTAAAAAACAATGGCTTTACTTTATATTTCTCTATAAATTTTAACTCCTCCTCTGCCCTTATTAATACATTTTTATTACTTACAATACGTTTAGCATTAACCTGCCCTATCCCGGGGATCTTTTGCAGCAGTTTTTCTTTGGTTTTAAATACCTGACTAGCACTCCCACAATAGGATACAAGGCTCTTGGCGTTCACATCGCCCACATTAGGCAAAAGTGTTAGGCCTATTTGATATAAAAGTTCCTTTTGGTCCATTTAAATTATCTTTATTAAATTAGTGTCTGTTAGAAAACGCCAATTTCAGCGTTACGCTTGTTTAAAAAATTAGTCATTTACCTTAGTAAACTATTAACTTTTTAACCTTCGCAAGCCTTGAACTTGACGCTTTCTTAAATACACAAATTAGGAATATTCCCGATCTATGAACAAATGTACAACCACTTTCCTGCTTTTGATTGCTGTGTTTTGTAGCAATTTTTATGGTCAGCAAAATAATTCGGTTATTATAGGCAAAATAAACGATGCCGCTAGTCAGGAAGCCCTATTTGGCGCCATTGTTAAGGCCGGAAAACTTGGAACCACCACCGATGTGGATGGTAATTACAAATTACGCCTCGAACCCGGAAAATATGCAGTCACCTACTCGTACATAGGATACAAAACCGAAACAAAAGTATTGGAACTAAAAGAAAATGATTCGCTTCAAATTGATATCGCTTTAAAAGATCAAAGTGCCTTGGATGAAGTGGTAGTAAGTGCCGGACGCTACGAACAAAAAATTGGGGAAGTTACCATTAGCATGGAAATTTTAAAACCTGCCCTTTTAGAAAACAAAAATACCACACAATTAGATGCGATCATGAATCAAGTGCCCGGTGTTACTGTTGCTGATGGGCAAGCCAGCATTCGCGGAGGAAGTGGTTTTAGTTACGGCGCCGGAAGTCGAGTTTTAATGTTGGTTGATGAAATGCCCATGCTAAGTGCCGATGCCGGAGATATTAAATGGAACTATTTGCCCCTTGAAAATGTTGAACAAATTGAAGTAATCAAAGGCGCTGCCTCTTCGCTGTATGGATCAAGCGCTTTGAATGGCGTTATTCATTTGCGCACGGCTTATGCAAAAGATAAACCAATAACACATGTATCTTCTTTTATTGGTGCTTACGATGCCCCTCGAAATACTTACAAATGGTGGAAAGGCACAAGCCAAATGCAAAGAGGCATAAATATTTCTCACGCCGAAAAGATCGGGAATTTTGATATTGTTTTGGGCGGGCATATGTTCAACGATGATGGCTACCGTTATTTGGAAACTGAAAATAGAGGGCGCTTGAACGCTAATGTGCGTTATAATTTTAAAAAGATCCCGGGTTTGATTGCAGGTATTAATACCAATATGATGAATACCAAAGGAGGATTGTTCTTTTTATGGCAAACCTACGATTCGGCGTATATTCCGCAAGGCAGAAATATTCAACGTTATAATAATATCCGTTTAAATGTTGATCCTTACGTAACCTATATTTTTGGAAGCAATAAACTAAGTGTAAAAACTCGCTACTTTAAAACAAACAACATCAATGATAAAAATCAAAGTAGTTTAGGCGAATTATTTTATAATGAAGAACAGTACCAACGTAAGTTCAAAAATAATTTCAATCTTTCTTTAGGATATGTTTTCATGCGCAGTGTTACATTATCTGATTCATTGTTTGGAAAACACGAAGGCTTTAATCATGCAGGGTATGTGCAAGCCGATAAAAAATTCTTTGATAAACTCACTGTTTCATTAGGGGCTAGAGGCGAATTTTATAGAATTGACACCGCCAAAACCGTGGGCACTTTATTTGGAAATAAAATTCCTTTTTACCCTGTGTTTAGAGCAGGCGTAAGTTATCAATTAAAAGAGTACACATTTATTCGCGCGTCGTTTGGGCAAGGCTACCGCTTTCCGAGTGTTGCCGAAAAATACGTAAGTACTAATGTTAGTTTACTGAAGATCTTTCCAAACACAAGTTTACAACCCGAGGTAGGAAACAACATGGAAGTTGGCATCAAGCAAGGTTTTAAAATTGGTGAGTTTAAAGGATTTTTAGATGTTGCAGGTTTTTGGACACGCTATAATAACATGGTAGAATTTGTGTTTAATTATTACGGCACCGATCCCAATCTTTCATTCATACAAAAACTAGATTACTATGGATTCCGTTCCGAAAATTTAGGCAAAGCCGACATTAAAGGAATTGATGCGGGCGTAAACGGCACAGGAAAAATTGGTTCGTTAAATATTACGATCATGAGCGGTTATACTTACATGAACCCCATTAAACCCGATTATGATGCTGCAAAAGACACCTTAGGTTTACCGGGATTAAATGTGTTGAAATACCGCAGCAGGCATTTATTTAAAAATGACATTCAAATGGATTATAAAGTGTTTTCCATTGGTTTTAGTACACGCTTTCAAAGTAAGATCGAGAATATAGATAACCGCTTTATTCGCCCGCTATTTGACGAACTCGGAAGCGGTTTTGATGCCGATGATGCGCCAACAATTTTACCGGGCCTAAAACAAAACTTCGATCAGTTTCAAAAAAATGTGTGGGTACACGATATGCGCGTGTCGGTGCAACTAACCCCTGCTCTTAAATTATCTTATATTGTAAATAATTTTACCAATGTAGAATATCAATCGCGCCCCGGAGACATGCGCCCACCTACGTTACATATGCTACAAATAAGCATTAGGCCCAAATACAAGGATAAATAAACCAATTTGGTGTTAAATGCCCCTCTTAAAGTTTGTTTTGGAGCTAAATTTTTATACATTTAATAGAGGTAAATCGTTATGCTTGAAAAAGACATTCATCTTCTAGAGGAGCTAGATAGTGTATCACAAATTCATTTTTTGGATCGTAATGATATTGATCATATCATGACCGATCTTGCCATTCGTATTCTTCCTTCATTGCGAATAGAACGGATGAGTGTTTGGCTTTTTAATTCCGAAAAAACAGCCCTCATTTCTATTGGCGAATACGATACGCGTACTGAAAAATTTAATAAGAATTCTGTTCTTCATCAAAACGCGATACCCATATATTTTGAGGCCTTAAGAAAAAATAAGATCATCATTGCCGAGGATATATACAACCATCCTGCAACAATGGAATTGAATGAAGAATATTCCAAACCAAATTCTATTTGCTCGCTAATGGATATTCCTTTGCGCATTTCGGGTGAATTGATAGGTGTGATATGTTTTGAAAAAGTGGATATTAAACGAGTGTTTACTGCAAATGAACAAAGCTTCTGCCTCAGTCTTTCTTTTGTTTTGGCCTCTACCCTTGAGAGTAGACAAAGACGTGTAGCGCAAGCTAAGTTGGAAGCTTTGTTGACCGAAAAAGAAACGCTTGTAAAAGAGATCAATCATAGAGTGAAGAATAATTTTTCAATCCTTATAAGCTTAATTCGTATCAGTAAGAATAAAGCAAGAACGGAGGAAAGCCGCACTATTTTACAGGAATATGAACAACGACTATTCTCTATGTTAAAGATCCATGATCTTTTGAATCAAAGTTACAATCACTCAGAGATTAATCTTTCAAAATACATCACCGAGCTGGTAAATGAATTTAGAGTGTCGTTTCCGCATTTCAATCATTGCGTAAACACAAGAATAAATAATTACGAGTTCACGCTTTCAAGCAAACGCGTATTATACCTTGGACTCATAGTTACCGAGATCTTATTGAATTCTATAAAACACGCTGCTGCAAACACCCCAAATTATGAATTAACTATTGAACTCTTGGAGATCAACGATCATCATGTTAATCTTACAATTGGAGACAATGGGCCTGGTTTTGATTTTGAAAAAGAAGTATCAAAAGATTCTTTGGGTTTACCTTTAATAAAAGATCTGAGTTCTGCCATTGATGTTGACGCAAAATTCCCTACTCTTAAAAATTCCAATTACACGTTCTTTTTCAAACTGTAAAAAGCGATTTTTTTATAAGAATTTAACCGCAGTTGGTATGATTTCAAATAAACGTCAATGTTCTAGCGTTAAAACCATAATTTTTAGCCAAAAAGGCCATTTTTACTCGCTTAAAAACTTCCTAAGCATTTAAGTAACAGGGGTTCATGCTCTATTAATGAAAATAGCCTTTTTTGAGTGCGATTTGAAGCGTAATTTTACCTTAGTAATTCATTAAAATGCGTGTAGGACTTTTCTTTGGATCATTTAATCCTGTTCATGTTGGGCACTTGGTAATAGCCAATTATATGGCCAGTTTTACCGAATTGGATGAAGTATGGTTTGTAGTATCGCCTCAAAATCCTTTAAAAGAAAAGAGTAGTTTACTAAGTGAAAATGATCGCTTGCACCTTGTGAATATTGCTTTAGATTTTCATAAAAAAATAAAAGCAAGTGACATAGAGTTTAAATTGTCGCAACCATCCTACACCATCAATACCTTAGCGCATTTAGCCGAAAAATTTCCTCAACACGAATTTTGTTTGATCATGGGTAGTGATAATTTAACCGGTTTTCATAAATGGAGAAATTATGAAGAGATCTTACGACGTTACAAGATATTTGTGTACCCACGTCGCGATAAAAAAGAAACAGAATTCGATAAACACCCTTCCATTAACTTTGTAAATGCTCCTATCATGGAGATCTCCTCCACCTTCATCCGACAATCCATCAAAGAAAAAAAAGATGTGCGTTTTTACCTGCATCACAAGGTGTGGGAGTATGTTGATGAGATGAATTTCTACAAAAAATAAGACAATCCCTAGCCAATTTTTTATTCGTATATTTAGACTTTAAATACAGTATATATGGGATGTAGCAGTGGGGGATGTTCGACAGGAACGGGAAATAATAACGGAATACCGGCAGGATGCAATGATAATGGCTCTTGCGGAACAACCGGAGGTTGCAATAAATTAAATGTGTTTGATTGGCTTGGAAATATGCGTATGCCTGATGGACAAAAGGCGTGCGACATGGTAGAAGTACGCTTCAAAAATTCGCGTAAAGATTTTTTCAAGAATGTAAATAACCTTTCGTTAGTTATTGGTGATGTAGTAGCGGTAGAAGCAACGCAAGGACATGATATTGGCGTTATTTCTCTTACAGGCGAATTGGTAAAAGTGCAAATGAAAAAACGCAATGCCAACCCAACCGAAGAAGAGACAAAAAAAATATATCGTAAAGCAAAACAAAACGACGTTGATAAATGGCAGGAAGCTCAAAAACTGGAAGTATCTACCATGTTCAAAGCCCGCACTATTGCCTTGCGTTTAGGTTTGCAAATGAAGTTGAGTGATGTTGAATATCAAGGCGATAGATCAAAAGCTATTTTTTATTATACCGCTGATGAGCGTGTTGATTTTAGAGAGCTTATTAAATTATTAGCAGAAGAATTTAAAGTACGTATTGAAATGCGTCAGATAGGCGCACGCCAAGAAGCGTCTCGCCTTGGAGGAATTGGTTCTTGTGGACGCGAATTATGTTGCAGCACTTGGCTAACCGATTTTAGAACGGTATCTACAAGTGCTGCGCGCTACCAACAACTATCGTTAAACCCATTAAAGCTTGCGGGGCAATGCGGTAAATTAAAATGCTGTCTAAATTATGAATTGGATAGTTATGTTGATGCGTTAAAAGAATTTCCGATCATCGACAATAAATATCTGCAAACTGTAAAAGGCGATGCCTTCCATCAAAAAACAGATATTTTCAAAGGAGTGATGTGGTTCTCGTACAAACACGAACCTTCTGTTTTTATTCCAATGAAAGCTGATCAGGTAAAAGACGTGATCCAAAAAAATGAAAAAGGCGAAAAGCCGGATGATCTTGTGCCGTTTGTTTTAAATTTAAAAACAAAAACAGCAGTAGTTGAACACACCTTTGAAAATGTGGTTGGGCAAGACAGCTTAACCCGTTTTGACAGGAAGGATAACAGAAATAAAAAACCGAATCATAACCATAATAAAAACAAACAACATTCTAAAGTAAATCCAAACAATTCTAATAAAGGTACGCCAAATCCCAATCAACCAAAACCACACCTGCCTACCGGCAAGGCAGGCGTTAAGCACCAAGGACCTAACCCTAATAAACCACACCATAAGCCTAACCCTAATAAACCTAACAACCATAAACCAAATAATAACACACCAAACAACAATGACAAAACTTCATAAAATAGTTTTTGCATTCGTTAGTGTTCTCTCAATACTATTTACCTCTTGTAATAAAAATGTTATTTATACAGAGTATAGAAAATTCAATGAGAACGAATGGTGCGCCAATAAAAAAGCGGTGTTTGATGTGGAAGTAAAGGATAATACCTCCCTTAATAATATTTCGCTAATGGTAAGACACGCTGATGCTTACCCATACAGCAATATCTTTCTTTTTCTAGAAACAACTTATCCCGACGGTAAAGTAGAAAAAGATACTTTGGAAGTTATTTTAGCGAATAGCAAAGGCGAATGGATGGGTAGTGGTGCCGGCGATATTTTTGACTTTAAAGTGCCCATTAAGAAAAACGTTAAGTTCCCACTGCTGGGTAAATATAAATTTTCCTTCCAGCAGGCTATGCGTACCGATCCACTTCCACTTGTAATGGACTTTGGTTTTGAGATCGAAAAGTCTAATTAGTTAGTTCCAAAAAGAGGGGAGTCTTTACCCTTTGAATTCCAAAAAAGCATTAAATTTATAGTAGGGTTAACGTTAAGTAAAAAATTACGCCCAAATTTTCATTATCAAAAAATCTGAATGTTATCTAACGTCTAAAAAAGCACATTATTTGTAGAAGTCGTAAAAGAAAAAAGAAAGATCTACGTCCAAAAACGCTGAAGAACACTAATATGTTTTTACTGAATGCCAATGGTTATATAAAAGGAATATATCTTTGTATGGTAAAAGTAAACCAAACAATGCTACCTTTAAAAAGAAGTATTATATCCACTTTAAAATAAGCACAATGACCCATGCAAAAAGATCAAGTTTCCTCATTATTGTACTACTCATTTCCTGCCTATTTTGCCAAGCTCAAAAAAAGAAAGACATTAGAAAAGCAGGGATCAAGACCATCACCACCACCGAAACGCAAGGCACAAAATCTTTCAATGATTCGAAAGTAACCTACGATGCAAATGGCAATATGACTGAAGAGATCAATTACGACAAAGAAGGAAATTTAAAAAGCATTAAAAAGTTCAAATACAATAAAGATGGCCATCTTATTGAAGAAACTGAATATGACGAGAAAAAAGATCTAAAGGAGGTTAGATTGACCAAATATAATTCATTAGGCGAAAAAACAGAAGAACAATACTTAGACAAGGATAAAAAACAGTTTAAAAAATATATTTATACCTTTAGTGCCAAAGGATTTAAAACAGAGAGGAAACATTACGACGCCAATAATACACTGATCTCTACCAAAAAATACGCTTACGGCTATAAATAAAATGTCGCAGATCATTAGTATACTCAATACACTTGATACCATTACCCTAGGCGAAATGGATAAGGTAAAACTTATGAACCGAATGGATTCAAAATATATGTTCACTATGCAAATGCTTCCTCAATTACTTGATAATTGCAGGGCACATTATGTTGTAACTGATATAGGCGGTAATAAATGCTCGAACTATGAAACGCTCTATTATGATACTAACGATTACAAATTATACACGCAGCATCATGCCGGAAAGCTTAATCGCTACAAAATAAGAAAACGCACTTATGTAGAAAGTGCAGTTTCATTCTTAGAGATAAAGTTCAATGACAATAAAGGCCGAACCACTAAAAATCGCATAAAACTTACTGGGAATAACATGGATGCCAGCGCCATTGCATTCATTGAAAAAGAAACACCCTTAAAAGCAAAGGATCTTAAGCCGAGCGTTCAGATAAATTATACACGAATCACCTTGGTAAGTAAAGCACTTACCGAACGCATTACCATTGATTTGAAATTAACCATTGGTAAAGATACTTTTACACGCACATTTAATAATGTGGTGATAGCGGAGGTTAAACAAAATAAAACAAATCATTCTGAGTTCACTCATTTAATGAGAGAGTATCGCATAAAAGAAGGTGCTATAAGTAAGTATTGCTTTGGCATAAGCAATCTTGTAGAAGAGGTAAAGAAAAATAATTTTAAAGAGAAAAACCTAAGAATACTAAAACTAAATCACACTTAATGGAAACAGAAGCAATTACAGAAGGCCTTGATGCCTTATTAAAGATCTCAGGAAAATTTGGAGTCAGATTGTTCATTGACATCATATTTGTGATCTTACTTTTAAAGTTTATTTATATAAAGCATTATAAAAGCAAGGATTATGTATTCACATTCTTTGTTTTCAATATTGTTATTTTTTCGGTAGCATTCTTATTGAACAAGGTGGAACTTTCGTTGGGAGCTGCTTTTGGTTTGTTTGCCGTGTTTGGCATGTTACGTTATAAAACAGAAGAGATCAGCATTAAGGATATGACCTATCTATTTTTGAACATTGCTATTGGACTTCTTTGTGCTGTAACAAAGATCAAAGGCGATGACATGTTCGAATACATATTCCTGATAGGCCTAAACCTCATCATCTTCATTATTATTTACCTTCTAGAAAGCAATGTGTTCATGAAGCGTGAATCGATGAAGCTGGTGAATTACGAAAAAATAGAGCACATAAAAGCTGATGACCATTCGCAATTAATAGCCGACTTAAGAGAGCGTACCGGGATCAATATTCACAGGGTGGTGATACAAAAAGTGGATTTCCTTAAAGATTCAGCTCAAATAAAGATCTATTTCTACGAATAATAGAGCTCTTATATAGCGCTCTGCAACTCTACGCTTACCTTTTCTACATTTCCGTTCATTGGTGGCGAAAGCTTTGTAAGCTTAACTCTTAGCGAAACAATAGTTTTAAATTCGGAAGTTATCTCATCAAAGATACGTTTACACACATGCTCTATTAATTTTGAGCGTTGAGCCATTTGCTTTTTAGATATCTCGTAAATGGTGCAATAATCAATAGTTTCTTTAAGGTCATCTGAAAGGGCCGCTTTGCTAAAGTCGGTAGTTATATAAACATCCACAATATAGTTAGCCCCTATCTTTGCTTCTTCTTCTAAGCATCCGTGAAAAGCATACAGTTTTATTCCTTCTATATTTATGCGATTGATCATAGGAGGTACAAATATAGTCAAAATAAAAAAGGCGTTATATTATGTTGTAACGCCTTTTCAGTGCTTATATCGATCTTTTATTGTTGACGGATCACCGTTACATGTCCTACAAAATATTTTTTGTACCCTTGAAGATCGGTGATCAATATCTTGTAAATATAAACACCTTCTTCTGCTATTACCTCCGTTCCTTTTACACGACCATTCCAGCCTTTATGTAATTCACTTGAAGTAAATATCAATTCGCCCCAACGATCAAAAATCTCTAATTTGTATTTATCCTCGGCCTTTATTCCATAACCTTGAGGATAGAACGATTCATTTAAATTATTATCATCCGGAGTGAATGCGTTTGGAATATAAATACCAACATCATTCAATACTTCAATGTTCTTTTTCAAAGTGTCTTTACAACCATAAATATTGGTAGCTACCAACCATGCAGGATAAACACCAAGGTATTCATACGTATGCACAGGATTGATTACTGTGGTTGAATTAGTTTTAGACGTAAAATCACTGAACTCCCAATAATAAGATACTGCTCCGATAGAAAGATTTGTGAAGGTAACTGTAGGGTCCAACAAGGTAACTGTTTGCGGTATCGCATCGAAATTAGCAATTGGCAAAGGCCATACCTCAATATAATTTAAGTAAGATGTATCGCGCTTACAACCGTATTGATTTGTTATTTGTAAATAGACATTGTAATTTCCATCCGTTCCGTATGTAATAGTTTGGTGTGGATCATTTCCATTAGCTTCGCCAGCATCACCAAAGTTCCAAACATACGTATCGCTCTTAGAAGAATCAGATAAGGCCTGGAACTCTACTGTCCATGGCATACAACCCTTGCGCGGTGATGACGAGAACGAACCAACCGGCAATGGATTTACATTAACCGTAAATTCAGCAGTACCACCTGGAATTGTACAACCATCAGTTATTGTAACCGTGTACATATTTGGTGTATTAACAGAATACGATGCAGTTACCAAAATACTTGATGTAGATTGATTACCCGGTTGCCAGTTAAATGTATATGGACCTCCATTACCCGGACTAGTGATAGCAGGTGTTAGTACAACACTGTCTTTAGCACATTTGGTTACAGAGAATCCTAAACCAGTTAATTTAGGTTTCACGTATACGATTACATCTATAGGGCCATTTAAACAGCCGTTAGCATCTGTTACCATTACTGTATACGTTGAAGAAATATTTGGAGTAACTGTATGTGGTCCGCCCAATGTTGAAGTAATTACACTTCCAGGAGTTGTCCAATTATACGTATAAGGTGTAGTACCTCCACCCGCTGCTGCGTAAATTTGAATGAAGCGTCCGTAACAAATCGTATCCGGTCCACCACCATTTAATATCAATTTATTTGGCTGAGTAACATTTACAACACCAATTGCTTTACATCCATACATATCAGTTACTGTTCCTGAATAAACCGAAGAAACAATTCCGGTAATTGTTCCGGTTGTTAAAGAGCTTGGCGCCCAGTTATAAGTAAATGGTGAGTTGCCTGTTGGTGTCATCCATGCGCTTCCGTTTGGTTGACCATAACATAAAGGAGAAATAAATCCTAAAGTTACTGTAGGTAAAGCAGGAGCAGGCACATCAACCGTTCTTGTAATTATGCAACCATTACCATCCGTGGTAGTTAACATCCAAATACCACCATTTAAATTGATAGCAATATTTGTGTTTTGTGCTGTAGGTGTATTCCAATTATAACCATAAGGCGAAGTTCCACCGCTTACTACAACTGTTGCCGACCCGTTTGCATTACCGCACGTTGCAGGTAGTGTTGCCGTACTTACAATAGAAAGTGCAGTTGGTTGATTAAGTGTGTAAACAGAACTTGTAGCACAACCTTTAACGTCGGTAACTAATATTGTGTATGTTCCCGCCACTAAATTTGTTACCACTTGATTTGCCGGTGGCGTTACCGTAGTTGCAGATGTCCAATTGATTGTATAGAATGGTGTGCCTCCGGTGATATTTGTATTTATCAATCCGTTGCTTCCACCATTACATAAAATTGGAACTACTGTATTGGTATTGATAATAAGTTGTTGTGGTTGCGTTAAAGAAACAGAGCTGCTTGTTACACATCCGTTGTTATCTGTAATTACGCAAGTAAATGTTCCAGCACCTACATTGGTTAAAATTGAATTTGTTTGCGATGATGGTGTCCAACTATACGTATAACCGGGAGTACCGCCATTTACAAGTGCCGGTGCTTGCCCATTAAACGATAAGAAACAACTTGAATTCGTAGGTGTACCAATTGCACTTACCAATTGTAGTGGTTGATTAATGAGGACATTTGTACTTGCTAAACAACCTGCCCCATCGAATACTATGATACTGTGTAAACCGGCAGGTAAATTTGTTACTGCCGATGTTGTTTGTGCGGCAAAGCTCCATAGGTACGTCATTGGTGGCGTTAATACCGAAGAGATAATTGTTGCTGCACCAGTTGCATTTCCAAAGCAATCAACATGTGTTGAGAATGTATTGGCAATTGTTGGTCCTGCAATATTAGGAACGTTTGCAATGGTAGTAGTTGTACAACCATTGGCATCGGTTACCATTACTGTATATGGACCGGCAGTAATTGCTGTTAATCCAGGATTTGTATAAGTTGGGCTACCGCTCCACAAATATGTATAACCTCCTGCTCCTCCCGATGCAGCTACCGAAGCACTACCATTGGCTTGACCACAGTTAGTTGAAACAATACCTAAAATTGTTGTATTTAATTGAGTAGGTTGAGTGATACTTATAGTTTGTGTTTGCTGGCATCCGTTACCATCAGTAATAATTACTGTATGAGTTCCTGGTCCTAGATTATTTGCAACCGGAGTTACATTTAAACTTGGCAACCATAAGAATGTTGGTATACCGGATCCGCCCGAATAAGCAACATTACCCATTCCGTTATTAGAATTAAAACATGTAACGTTACTCGATGTTACTGTTGCGGTTAATCCCGGAGGCTGAGTAATGTTCACATTTCCAACGGCAGTACAACTTTTTGTATCGGTAACTGTAAATGTATATGCACCAGCTATTAAATTACTTGCTGTAGGATTTGTTTGAGCATTACTCCAGTTATATATATAACCCGGAGTACCACCACTTGCATTGATAGTTGCAAAACCATTACTGCCTCCCGAACAACTTACAGTTCCAACAGCACTAATAGTTCCAACCAATAACGGAGGTTGAGAAATACTGAATGTTACTTGAGCTGTACAGTTATTAGCATCGGTTGCTGTCATGGTATAATTAACCGGACAAAGATTACTTATACTTTGTGTTGCCAAAGCAGAGGCACCACCCACATAAAAGTAGGAAACCGGACCAACGTTATTTGTACTTGTTCCGAATGCCATACCATTACAAGCGTTAAAGCACGTAACATTTGTTTTAGAAACACTTGCTAATAGCTGAAGAGGATTATTTAATTGAATAGAACCGGTAATGATACAACCTTTACTATCCATTACAGTAATTAAATAAACACCGGCACCCATATTTCCTGCAGAAGCAGTTCCTTGACCTGTGCCAGGATTTGGTGTCCACGTATAATTATATACAGGTGTACCACCTAATACACCGGCGTTAGCATTACCATTGGTAGCACCAAAACATAAAGGATTATTACCCGATACATTTAAAGTTAATGAACTTGGCTGAGTAATAAGAACACTAGCTGTTGCAACGCAACCAACATTATCGGTTACGCTTACAGTGTAAATTCCGGCCGACATATTTGTTGACAATGGTGTGATCTGTGCATTACTCCACATGTAATTATATGGTAAAGAACCGCCGCTTGCAGAAGCTGTTGCAGCTGCATTATTTCCTCCAAAACAACTTACATTAGTTTGACTTATAACTGATATACTTGGGCCCGACGAGTTAGGAACTGTTGCAGCACCCGGATAAATACAACCATTTGCATCTTGAACTGCTACGGTATAAGTACCGGCAGGAACGTTATTTAATAAAGGACCTGTTGTACTAGTACTCCATGTATAAGTGTAAGGACCATTTCCTCCATTTGCAGCAACACTTGCACTACCATTACTTTGATTACAGTTTGCAGTAGTAGTACTACTTAAAACCGTTACTGAAGTTGGTTGAGTGATATTTACTGTTTTAGTTAAGTTACACCCTTTCGTGTCGGTAACTGTAACCGAATAAACACCTACTGATAAACCTCCAGCGGTTGAAAGCGTTGAGCCACCCGGTGTCCATAAATATGTAAACCCTGGATTGCCTCCAGTGATGTTAGTTACTGTTGCACTTCCGCTTGAACCATTAAAACATAATACACTTGAACTATTAATCGCAAAATTCAATACCGCTGGTTGTGTAATTGTAACCGTTGTATTTGATTTACATCCGTTAAAGTCGTTCAAATATACTGTGTAAGTTCCGGGGGCAAGATTGCTTGCGGTTGGCCCTAGCTGTGTATTACTCCAGCTGTAGGTGATAGGGGCAGTAAAAGGACCAATTCCTCCTGCAATTGCACTTCCATTATTAAACCCAAAACATGTAACCGGACTAAAGCTTGTAATTACTGCTGTTCCTCCGGGAGTAGCGCCTACAGAGATCTGCCCAATTGCGATACAATTATTTTGATCCTTAACTGTAATTGTATAATTACCGGTTGGAACTCCATTTGATTGCGGATTATTACCACCCATTGGCGACCAAGTGTATGTGTAACCACCGGCACCACCATTTGCTGTAACACTTGCAACACCATTAAAACCTAAACAAACTGCATTGATACTCGTAAGTGCTAATGTTACTTGAGTTGGACTAGTAACAATAACAGATTGCGTTAAAGTACAACCTTTGCTATCTATTACTGTAATGTTGTAAGCGCCCGAAGTGATATTTGTTGTAAATACATTTGATGCTTGGTTTGGGCCCGAATTAATATTGTATTGATAAGGACCACTTCCACCACCGGCAGAAGCAGTAATGGTTCCGTTATTTCCTCCAAAACAACTCGGTTGAACTGAACTTAATGTTAATGTGAGGGGAGCAGGTTGACTAATGCTTAATGTAACTGTAGTTACGCAACCTAAAGCATCCATAACATTTACCGTATAATTTTGTGCAGTTAAGTTTGTAAAGAATCCAAATCCACTTGTTATATTTCCGGGAGTTAATGTGTAATTATAATTTGGTGTTCCTCCAAATGTATTCAACGTAAAACTTCCATTTGAACCACCAAAACAACTAACGTTACTAAAACTTGCCAGAGCAGAAGTTGGACTACCCGTGTTTCCAATAACAAAATTAACAGTAAAGGTACAGCCATTAGCATCTTTGATCACAACACTTTTTGGCCCGGCTAATTGATTGATCACAAAACTATTTGTATTGAAAGCAGCTGCATTCCAAGAATATTGAAAAGGACCAACACCACCGGTAATTGAAGATACTGTTGCAGATCCATTGGAGTTACCACACGCGGCAGGAGTTGTTGTAACGTTTGCCGCACTTGGACCAATAACCGTTGTAACAATTGCAACAATACTAAATGTACAACCCGCTGCATCTTTTACAGTTATGGTATGATTACCTGCAGGTAAACTTCCTGTTACAGAACCTGTGGGCACCATATTCAAACTAAATGTGTAAGGACCAACACCACCAGTTACGCCGGTGATGCCAATGATACCTGTGTTTGCGGCGCACGCAGTTGGCGACATTGTAAATGTTATATTACTTGGAGGAATTGTATTTACTATAGCAACCGTTTTTGTGAACGTACAACCATTTACATCAATAACTCCTATTGTGTATGTACCCGCTGCTAAATTTGAAAAGTTGGTAGCCGTACTATAAGGACCATTATTTATATTGAACGAATAGGTTGGTGTACCACCTGTAACTGCACCCGCAACAATTATTCCGTTATTGTTTGCGCAACTTGCATTTGTAAATGTTGTAGCAAGTGCTGTAATTCCCGGTGTATTACCAACAGTTGTTGTTACCGTGAATGTGCAGCCAAAATTATTTGTGAGCACAACTGTATAGTTACCCGGTGCTAAAGGCGATAATGTTTGCGTTGCAATTGGATTTCCGTTAAGAGTCATTGAAGTAATAAATTGCCCAGGAGGAGATGTATTGCTAATAACAATGATGCCATTATTCTGACCGCAGAATGCATTTGTTACTGTAAGCACTGCAGCGGGAGATGCATTAACCACAACAACACCCGTTGTACTTGTGATACAACCATTATGATTTATTGTATGCGTAACTGTATACGTACCCGGTTGAGTAAAGCTTCCAACATAATTTGGAACATTACCAGTGGCCGGCGCGCCTGCAGATGGATTGAATGCATAGGTATGATTACCTCCGGCATTAACCGCATTAAAGCTAAATGAATTTCCATTTATACATTGCGTTGCACTCGGTATGGTAAACGCTGGAGGCAAACCGGAAATTGTTATGTTAGTGGTGACGACATTGGTACACGAACCAATGGCAACCGTGTGTGAAATTGTATATACACCGGCAACAGAAAACGTTATGACGGGATTAATAGATGAACTTGTTGTGAGTGTTGTATTAGCTGCCGGCGTTACAGCCCACGTGTGGCTAACGCCCGCTGTTCCTGTATGATTAAATTGAATTGGAGTATTGATACAACCAGTAGAGTTAAGTGGAGTAAATGCTGCAGATACAACAGGTACAACTTGAACTTGGATAGTTTGTTGTAAAGTATTACATGGTGTAGAAACAACAGCCGTGTAGTTTGTAGTTACTACCGGAGAAACAACAATGCTTGAAGTTGTTTGATTAGTTGGTAACCAAGTGTAAGTTGTTTGACCGCAACCACCGGCAACGTTAGTGATACTTAAGGTTGAATTTCCCGGGGCACAAAAAATCAAAGGATTTCCTGAAATATTAAAACTTAATGGCACAAAAATTCCTGGAACAGTAAATGCAAGCGGTCCTGTCCATGGACCAACACTATTTGTACCACTTACCCATTCGCGGGCAGCAACAAAATATGTTTGACCCGGACATAAACCTGCATAACAAATTACTGCCGGATGATAAGGTTCAGTAACACAATTATCAGGCCAACCCGGAGCAACATAAGCAGGAACATTTAAAAGAGAATTAAACCAAGGAAATTGATTGTATGTAACACCAGGCCCAGCCCAGTTAAGTAATTGTGTTTGCATTGTAGCAGGAGGAGTACCCGTTAACTGATTAGCGGTACATCGGATTTCTGCTTGTAACCAATATGGCCCACCGCCGCAGGTTGCCGCATTTGAACTTGCAGTAATGGTAACACAGGTTGCGCCCACCGTAATAACGGGGTTAACCAAAGCCATACCATGACTTGCGTACATTTTGCTAAAGAGCGATGCTATAAAAAGTATAGCAATTAAAACTCTTGCACTTGGTTTGAAATACATAAACTCAATTTTTTGTTAAATATACCTTTTTGCAAGGGAATAGAGGCCGCAATTGGCTAAGTAGTAAAGGGGCTTCACTCAAAGGGATTTAAATTTTAGAATTGAGGCTGTTAGAGATTCCGTTAAAAAAAGATCCTATTTGATGAAATCGTAAAAATCGGGCATTTATTGATAAAATGAAGTAAATCGTCATTTTTTAACAAATTATTGACCAAAAAATCCTAAAAATAGCTTAAAAACGAATGATTTACTTTTTGAATTATCATACCCGGCAACAAAATAAACTTGGTTTTTGCTTAAACCTTCTAAACCAACTTTGCCATCTTGTAATTGCAATTCCTGAATTTGCTTGCCAAGAATATCGCTAATAATTAGGCTTTGAATTTGATCGCACGGAACATATAATTCGCAAGAGTTTTGGCTGGTAATTTGTAAAACAGGCACACACTTTTGTGAAGCATAATTCTTTACACCAATACTTACATTAATAGTTGAAGAGATGGAAGTAAGAAATCCATCATCTTGTCCGGAATTAGTTAGTTGATAATTATTTGCATTCACCGGAAAATCGGCGCTTGAAGTTGAGCCGCATATAACTATTTTGTTGTCGAATAAAACAAAGTCTCCCGAAATTTCTCCTCCGCTTCCTCCTTTGTACGAACTCCAGATCAATTGACCATTGCTATTTATTTTTGTGACCACAATTTCATTTGATCCATTGTACACTGTAAAATTTGCAGTGCCCAGCATAGGAAAATCATTGCTTTGAGAATTGATCAAGGAGTAAATATTATTATTTGCGTCAATCTTACAATGTACATTCAAATCAAAAGATGAGCCGCCGTAAATTGTACTCCACACCAAAGCACCGGTTGGTGTTAACTTCAAACAATAATTATCGTTGTTGCCCGCAATAAGTGTTTGATGTGAAATTGCTGTTTTATAAAAATCGTTGCTTGTAGTGTGTCCCGTTAAATATATATTTTTTTGTATATCAGCACATGCGCCAAATGAATCATCTGTACCACTTCCACCAATGTACGTTGAGAATAATCTGTTTCCGATCGAATCTAATTTGATCACGTACACTTCCATTCCACCGTTCGAACTTGGCTGAAAACATCCAGCGCTTGTACTTAAATTATTACTGAATGAGCCTCCAACGCCAATAATATTACCATCAACATCTGTAGTTACATCATGAATATCTTCGGCATTGCTTCCACCATAAAACGTTGAGAATTTTAATTGCCCTTTTTTGTTGAATCGCGCAATAAACGCATCTACTGCGCCAACCAAATTTTGTTGAAAGGACTGCGCTGTTGTGTGAATGGTTGAGCTTAATGAAGTTCCTCCAATGATGATATTACTTTTTGAGTCGATTGTTATTGCATAAGAAAAATCGGATTGTGATCCGCCAAAATACGTGATCCATTTTGCTTGGCCATTTAAATCAAATTTTGCTATGAAGCAATCATTCATTCCATTGCTTGTTGGCTGAAAACAATTGTACGTTGTATCAAGATCAGCTCCATCGGTGAACCCTGTGATGACAATGCTACTATCGCCTTTTGAATAGGCTATTTTTTCTCCAGAATCAAAACCATTAGTTCCAAAATAAGTGCACCATATTAATACACCGCATGAATCGAATTTAACTATGAAGGCTTCGTAATTTGCTTTGTAAGTACTTTGAAAAGCTCCGGAGGTTACAGGAAGATCGTTACTGGTGGTATTTCCAATAGCGTAAATATTTCCTTTATTATCCTTGCACAAGCCTTTAAATTCATCTATTTGTGATTTTCCAAAATATGTAGAAAGTTGCGGGCACGGCTGCGAAACAACTTTTAAGAAAAAAATAGAAAGAAAGAAACTGTATAAAATTCGCACTTGCATTTAATTACTAAAGATAATAAAAATGCGTGAGAAATTTAAGGAGGCATTGGCCCTGTATAACTTACACAAGGTATATCACCCAAAACAAAACATGGATGGTGAATACTCCAATCAGGAATTGTGATGTTGCTAGTTTTTACTTCCAACAAGTAATAAGGTTTAACCCACCACTCTTTCATACATTTTGCATCAACTTGAATTGTCTCCGTAGATTTAAGATCAGTTCTTGTTAAGAGTTTTAATTGTTTTGCTTGAATAATACTATAAGTTCCAGGAGTTATTTGAAACGAAAACTCTCCTTTAGCATCTACCGTAAAACTTGTAATCACTTCCGTCTTGGTTGAATTTACCTTTCCTTTTCTCACGTAAAAAACTTTGCCCGCATAAGGCGTTGGTTTTTGAAGGTCATCCAGTGTTTCTTGGTTTGGCTGAATACCACCACAGTAGGATTGCGTTTGCATTAACTTGCCAGTTACAGTTACCCGCAAAGGTTTTACTCCGCCTGTTTTAGTACTGCCACTTTTTTGCGCAGAGCATGAAAGAGAAAATAAAATAGTAAATACAATGATCAGATTTTTCATGCGTTTTTTAATTAAGATGAGATAAAGGTATATATTCTGTATAAAAGAATGTTAATTAAGTGGAAGTTGTTGATTGTGAGATAGAATTCACTCGCAGATCTTTGTTCAGCCATTTAGAAAGTGAAGAAACTTTCAACGCTGCAAGAAATTAAAAAAGCGCACTCTTGTGCGCTTTTTGCATTTATCCGCGGTGAGAGAGAGATTCGAACTCTCGGTACAGTTTCCCGTACGCATGTTTAGCAAACATGTCCTTTCGGCCACTCAGGCATCTCACCTATTTTGTTATTCCTTGATTTTTAACCAAAGATAACCATCTATCGATTTAAAGAAAAGTTCTCTTTTCCTCGCTAAACTTATTGTTTCAAACTTTTCGGAATAATGCAAAATCCACGGTTTAAATGATTTTGTTGATTTTACTCTTCCTGCATTATGCAAATTTAAACGATTTGTTAAGTCGTTCGTAGATCCATAATAATACCTACTTGTTTTTAAACTCTTCAATATATAAACGAACGTCATTAATTCTCTCTCGCATGTTTAGCTCCGAAGGAGTCCCTTTGGGACAAACATGTCCTTTCGGCCACTCAGGCATCTCACCTAAAAATCGAATGGCAAATGTATATAATTTTTATTAAAAAATGATGGTTTTTTGGTGATTTATGGGGCTTTTTAATCCAAATACATCCCTATCAAACCCTCTGGAGCAGCGTAGTTTACCATCTTTTTAGCTTCATCAATGTCAATTACCAGATTCTCGTTATAGGGCAAAATAACCTGTTTGCCTTTATGGTCGATATTAAAAACCGGGTTAGCTCCTGTATCATCAATACCGATGATAGTTCCAACTTCGCCAAAATTCTTATCCACTAAAATAAATCCAATTAAAGGATGTGCTTCTTCTTCAAAAACAAATTCTTCATTTGCAGCTACTTTTTTCCCAACAAATGGTTTTGCTTTTTCTATGGTATCAATTTCTTCTAAAGAAATAATGAATCCATTTTTGTTCTCGCGAAATTCTGAAATGAATTGAGGCGAATCTCCACCTGAGGTTTTGATGATAATAGCATTGCAATTCTCAATATCAAAATCGCGCGTGATGTTCAATTGCAATTCTCCCTTTAAACCGTGTGTTTTACTAAAATAACCTATCTCTGTAAAGATCATTTTTTTAATGCCGCTGCAACAAAACTTATAAATAAAGGATGAGGATTTTCCACTGTACTTTTGTACTCAGGATGAAATTGTACACCAATAAAAAATGGATGATCGGGTAACTCAACGATCTCGATCAAACCACCTTCAGGGTTTACGCCCGAAAGTACCATGCCTGCATCGGTGAATTGTTTTTTATATTCGTTGTTGAATTCGTAACGGTGACGGTGACGTTCGGAAATACGATCGGTTTTATAAATAGAATGCGCTAAAGTTCCGCCTTCAATTTCGCAGGCATAGGCACCCAAACGCATAGTGCCACCCATGTGCGAAATGCTTTTTTGATTTTCTAACAGATCAATTACCGGACTATTAGTGGCAGGATTCATTTCACGGCTATGTGCATCTTTTAATCCTAAAACATTACGTGCAAATTCAATTACGGTACATTGCATTCCTAAACAAATTCCAAGAAAAGGTAATTTGTTTTCGCGCGCATATTTAATGGCGATGATCTTTCCGTCGATACCTCTATTACCAAACCCTGGTGCTACTAAAATTCCTTTTAAGCTCGAAAACTTCTCATCGATATTCTGTTCTGTTAAACTTTCGCTATGGATCCAATCTACAATAACTCTACAATCATTAACGGCACCTGCATGAATAAATGCTTCGGAAATAGACTTGTAAGAATCTTTTAGTTCAACATATTTTCCAATCAATCCAATACGAACTTCTGTTTTTGGATTATGAAATTTCTCCAGAAAATTTTTCCAATTATCTAACTTCGGTAATTCAGTTGCATTGATACCTAATTTTTTAAGCACCATTACATCCAATTTTTCTTTTTCCATCAAAATTGGAACTTCGTAAATAGTGCTTGCATCTATCGCTTCAATAACCGACTCTTGGGCAACGTTGCAAAACAATGCTAATTTTTTACGTATATCTTTATTTACAGGATGCTCAGTTCTACACACCAAAATATCTGGCTGAACACCATACTCCAATAATAATTTTACAGAGTGTTGAGTTGGTTTTGTTTTTAACTCGCCGGTAGTACTTAAGTAAGGTAAAAGCGTTAAGTGAATTACTGCGCAATTTCCTTCTAATTCCCAACGCAACTGACGAACTGCTTCAATGTATGGTAACGATTCAATATCGCCTACAGTTCCACCAATTTCAGTAATTACATATTCAAACTGACCGGTTTTACCCAATTGTTTGATACGACTTTTTATTTCATCAGTGATATGAGGAATTACCTGAACGGTTTTACCTAAAAATTCTCCTTTACGTTCTTTCTCAATAACCGATTGGTAAATTCTTCCTGTAGTAACATTATTTGCTTTGGAAGTTGGAACATTTAAAAAGCGCTCGTAGTGGCCAAGATCCAAATCGGTTTCTGCGCCATCATCGGTTACATAACATTCGCCATGTTCGTAAGGATTTAAAGTTCCCGGATCTACATTAATATACGGATCGAGTTTTTGAATAGTTACTGTAAAGCCTCTTGCTTGAAGTAATTTGGCTAAACTAGCTGCGATAATTCCTTTACCGAGAGAAGAAGTTACCCCACCCGTAACAAAGATATATTTGGTTGAATTTGACACAGCTTTTTAAAAACTGCCTACGAAATTACTAAATTTAAAGGGAAGAAGAAACTGAAATTTGACAAAAAGCTCTTAAATCCTCCTAATTTCTAACATTCTATTAACCTAATGTGGAACAATAGGCGTGGAACAAGTTTTGATTGTTATTTGTGTACGTTGCTTATACTCAAGAAAGCTCATTTTCCTCAGTAAAAGACGGGGGAGGCAATCAAGAGAACCCTCTTCCGTCTCGGCTTGGCCACACCACCTCCTCCATTAAAGGATGGCCTTCCGGAAAGTCGAACGAAGACATTTTTAGTTAGTCGAGCCTCAAAAAGTATTTTTTATTATTTGGGCACCTTATAGGGCTATCACTTCAAGCTTGTTTGTCCTTTGCTATGTTTGTCGCACTGCGGGGTCTCCGCTGAAAAAGCGGAGTCTCCTCGTAGCGCAAACATTACGCA
>JAWXAS010000113.1:0-55363 GCA_034439635.1 Bacteroidota bacterium
TCCTTTGCTATGTTTGTCGCACTGCGCGGGGTCTGCGCAGAAAAAGCGAAGCCTACTCGTTGCGCAAACATTAAGCAAAGCCCTAAACAAGGCTTTTCGCTCTATCCCTGGCGCAGCTTTACGGTTTAATTTACACTTAAAAACATCTGCCCCCTTTTTTAATCCTTTTTTACTTTTTTCGGTAGATTTTTATCGCACTATTTTTAAACAAACTTAATAATAACAAGGCTTACAGAGTTTTTGAGGGACGACTAAATAGTGGCAAGATCCAACAAGAAACTACAAACTCCGTTCTTTATCCAAGTAAGATTGAACAACGTCTATAGCATTGTCTATCACATCACTCAAGGCCGTTACAAATGTACCGGGCTTTGCCATATCTAAGGCGTGTTTTAGTGCTTCTATTTCCTTTGGAATATACTCGTACGATTGTTTTGGATTAACTTCTTGAATACCTTCTACCAATAATTTCACAATATCTTCTGCTAAACGTCCACGCAAAAATTTATCCTGACGAATAATGATGTGATCGAACATTTGCGCTGATATTCTTCCCATATCTCTAATATCATCATCTCTTCTATCTCCTGTACCTGTGATGATACCAATTTTATATGGCGATTCAATACCCGATAAATATTCTTTTATTCCTCTAAAGCCATCGGCATTGTGAGCAAAATCAATAAGTACTTTATATTCTTTAAAATCAAAAACATTCATTCGCCCAGGTGTTTGTGCCGCCGAAGGAATAAAAGTTGCCAAGTTTGTTTTTATATCATCAATAGTAAAACCATAAACGTAAGTGGCTAAGGTTGCTGCCAATACATTATAAATCATAAACGTTACTTTACCGCCAAAGGTGAGAGGAATGTGCGAGGCTTTTTCAACTCTAAATTTCCAATCACCTTTTTTAATAGTAATGTATCCATTCTCATAAATGGCAGCAATACCACCGGTTCTGCAATGTTCCTTTATGATCTTATTATTCTCGTCGATACTGAAATAAGCTATTTTACAATCAACAGTTTTTGAAATAGAAACGCAATGTACATTATCGGCGTTCAAAACAGCATACCCATCACGCTTCACAGCTCTTGCAACTACGCCTTTTACATTGGCCATTTCGTAAAGCGTATTAATATCCGACAAACCCATATGATCTTCTTGAATATTTGTAACAACCGCTACATCACATTTTCCAAAACCTAAACCTGAACGCAAAATTCCACCGCGCGCTGTTTCCAAAACTGCAAATTCTACCGTAGGATCTTTTAAAATAAATTCAGCGCTAATTGGTCCTGTTGTATCCCCTTTGGTTAACATCGAATTTTGTACGTAAATTCCATCCGAAGTTGTATAACCTACTCTAAACCCATTATTTTTTACAATATGAGAAATTAATCGTGTGGTTGTTGTTTTACCATTAGTACCTGTAATTGCAATAATAGGGATGCGACAACTTTTACCGGTTGGATAAAGCATGTCAATAACCGGAGCTGCTACATTGCGCGGTAATCCTTTTGCCGGAGCCAAATGCATTCTAAAACCTGGCGCAGCATTCACTTCTAAAACCACACCGCCGGTAACTTGCAAGGGCTCACTTAAATTAGAGGCCATGATATCGATACCGCAAATATCTAAGCCTATAACGCGCGAAATGCGCTCGCAAATAAAAATATTATATGGATGAACAATATCCGTTACATCAGTAGATGTTCCACCCGTGCTCAAATTAGCCGTTCCCTTTAAATAACAATGGTCTCCTTTTTTAATTATTGTATCTAAAGTATAATTCAACTTTGCTAATTGTTCGTGTGTTTCTCTATCAATCGTAATTTCAGTTAAAACATTTTCATGACCGTATCCTCTTCGTGGATCTTTATTTTCTTTATCAATTAATTGTTGTATAGTTAATTTACCATCACCAATAACATGAGCAGGCTCTCGTAAAGCCGCTGCAATAAACTTATGATTGATCACTAGTACTCTAAAATCATAACCAACAATAAATTTTTCTACAATTATTTTACGCGAATATTTTTTCGCATGATCAAAAGCGGCTTTCGCATCTTCTAATGTTTTTACATTTATAGAAGCACCCTTGCCGTGATTGCCATCCAAAGGTTTAAACACCAAAGGAAAACCAACTTTTGCTATCACATGTTCAATTTCCGCTTCATGAATGATGCACATGCCATTTGCTACCGGTATAGCCGCTTCTTCAAGCATGCGCTTAGTTTCATCTTTATTACTCGCCAAATCAACTGCTATGGAGCTTGTTCTATCTGTCATAGTTGCTCTAAAACGCACTTGATTTTTCCCATATCCAAGTTGCACCAACGATTCGCCATTTAATCGAATAAACGGTATATCGCGCGCTACAGCTTCGTCTACAATACTTCCGGTACTTGGCCCAAAACGCTCGCGTTCACGCATTTGACGCATGCTTGTAATATCACTTTCAAAATCGTAATCAGCGCCTTCAACCAATGCTTCTGCAATTTTTACTGATGCCTTAGCCGCAAATACACCTACATTTTCTTCCATGTATGAAAACACAACATTGTAAACACCCGGTTTTCCTGTTCCTCTGGTACGCCCATATCCACAATCCATCCCAGCCAATGTTTGAATTTCTAAAGCAATGTGTTCTATCACATGTCCCATCCAGGTACCTTCTTTCACGCGATCAAAAAAACCGCCTTCATGATCTTTAGAACAACGGTGCTTCATCATAGAAGGAAAAGTGCTCTGTAATCGATCAGCAAAACCCGGAATTTTATGGGTTGGAAACTCTTCTAACTCTTCCAAATCGAGCTTCATTACAATTAGCTTTTTTCGATAATTTGACCAGTAGTTTGGTCCACGGAGGGTCTTTATTTCAACAATATTCATAGTTCGGCGTAATTTTTATCAATGTACCGTTTGTTTCTTATATAAACAATATGCTGTTTAAAATAAGACCTAATTACAACAACTTTCATCATTTTTTAATTACGATTAGGTTAAATTTGTTACCTAATTAAAAAGTGATGAATAACCCAAAAGGGAAATTAATAATTATAGGGGGCTCGGTTGATAGGGGTAGTTTTACTGAAAGCCAAACTGATTTACAACGGAATTTAAAGTTTTTTGAGAAAGGGATCTTGAAACGCATTACAACCGAATCGTTAAAAGGTAATTTATCACGTTTTGAAATTATCACTACTGCTTCCAGCATTCCTGAAGAAGTTGGGGAAGAATATATTAATGCTTTTGCTCAATTAGATGTAAAAGATGTTGGGGTGTTAAATATTAAAACCCGAGAAGAAGCAAATTCAACAGATAATTTACAACGTTTAAAGAATGCCGATGTAGTTATGTTCACGGGTGGCGATCAATTACGATTAACTTCCATTTTTGGCGGCACTCCATTTCATCATATATTATTGGACAAATACGAAAACGAAGACTTTGTTATTTCCGGCACATCCGCAGGCGCTGCAGCCAGCTCTAATAATATGATCTATCAAGGTAGCAGCCACGGCGCTTTACTAAAAGGTGAAGTAAAAATTACGGGTGGCTTAGGGTTTATAAATAATGTGATTGTTGATACACATTTTGTACAACGCGGACGAATTGGACGCTTACTTTACGCATGTGCCAGCAATCCAATTAATGTTGGAATTGGATTAGGAGAAGATACTGGTTTACTAATTACAAAAGGAAACGACATGGAAGCTATTGGTTCAGGTTTGATCATTTTAGTGGACGGAACTCAAATGCGATTTACAAATATGACAGATGTTGAAATGGGAGAGCCTGTTTCGATAGAAAATTTAATTGTTCATGTGATGTCAATTAGCGATCACTTTGACCTAAAAATGCGAAAATTAACTATTGGTCATTATAAACCGAAGATGAAGGTGGAATAGAAATGTTGAATTTTAAATGGTAACCCAATTCAACATTTAACATTCAGAAATTTAAAATCACTTATAGATCGCAATAAAAACTTCTTCCCCACTCTTTTTGCTAGCGCGATACATTCCATCCGAATTAAAGGGTAGTTCAATATTTCCTTTAGCATCCAAGGCAATTAAACCGCCTTCGCCACCAATTTTTACAAGCTTATCCATCACAACAATAGTACAAGCTTCTTTTAACGATAAGCCTTTATATTCCATTAAGCATGAAATATCATAAGCTACTACTGCTTTCATAAAAAATTCACCATGGCCAGTGCAACTAATGGCGCATGTTTTATTATTGGCATAGGTTCCGGAGCCTATAATAGGACTATCACCTACTCTTCCAAATTGTTTGTTGGTCATGCCGCCCGTACTTGTGCCTCCCGCAATATCGCCATGCACGTCTAAAGCAACCGCACCTACAGTTCCAAATTTTTTCTCTTTATCAACCGTATGATCCATTACTACTTTATTCTCTTTTTTGGCAACTTCCAGTTGATCGTAGCGCATTTGTACAAAAAAATACGCATCATCAGCAAACTCTGCATTTATTTTTTTTGCAAACTCTATAGCACCGGCACCCGTTAGCAAAACATGATCCGACTTATCCATCACGCCACGTGCCAAACTAATTGGGTTTTTAATATGCATAACACCGGCAACAGCGCCAGCAGCAAGATCTCTTCCGTTCATCAAAGATGCGTCCATTTCATTTTTACCATCATTGGTAAACACCGCACCACGTCCTGCATTAAATAAAGGATTATCTTCCAAACTTCTTATAGCCATTTCAACTGCATCTAAAGCGCGTCCATCTTTTTTCAAAACGGTTTCACCTGCATTGATGGCATCTTGTAAAGCTTTTTTATAGGCTAGTTCTTTTTCGGCAGTCATGGTGCTTTTTAAAATTGTTCCTGCACCACCGTGGATTGCTATAGCGTATTTTGACATGTTCAATTAGTTTTAGAGTATTGTTTTTACATCCAACTAAGATACCTGTTTTTCTACAGCAAACTGGAAAAAAACTCCTTTACATTTGAGGGTTTCTGATTTACTAAACAGTTAACGCTCTAAAAGTATTTTTCTTTAATTTGGTCGCCTTTTCTCGCTTTTCACTTCAAAGTTGCTTGTGCTTTGCTCCCGATAGTTATCGGAACGCAGGCGCGGCACTACGGTTTAGTTTACGTTGAAAATATCTGTCGCTTTTTAAACGGTTTCTGATTTTTGCGGTAGATTCTCACACTTAATTTTTGAGCAAACTCAATAATATCGGCACTTACAGACTATTCGAGGGGGCGAATAAATAGAGCTTAGGATTATCATTCTTTAACACTTATAAATTCTTAATTAGGGGCCAAAATCTTAATATTGTATATGCTAAACAGAATTTATATCAGAAGGATCGTATTTATCTCTTTTCTTCATTTGTTATTGAGCATCACCTTTGCGTTTGCTCAAAAATCAGTAAAAACCACTAAGGAAACTTCGATAAAAGAATCGGAAAAGTTAGAATGGCATACGGATCTTTTTAAGGTTTACGATATTTCTAAAAAAACAAAGAAGCCTATTTTTGCATTCTTTACAGGAAGCGATTGGTGCGGCTGGTGCAAAAAATTGCAGGCAGATGTATTTGCAAAACCTGAATTTATTGCTTGGGCTAGTAAAAATGTAGTTCTTTTAGAATTGGATTATCCACGCTTTAAACAATTATCTCCTGAATTAACACAACAAAATCAAAATCTTCAACAAACATTTCAAATTTCAGGCTACCCTACCATTTGGATGTTTAACCTAGATAAACCAGATACCAATAGTAAATTTAATATTGATGCGATCGGTTCAACCGGTTATCCCCAAGGTGCCGAACAGGGCAACGAACAAAAGAAATTTTTGGCAGATGTAAACCGTTTATTAGACGCTAAAAAGAACGGGACGAAGTAGTTTTTATCTCTCGCTGTAAAGTTGTATTACTAGTTAAAACGCCAAAAAATCTAACGAATTAAAGTAATATTACCTTTTAAAGTTCGTTGTTCGCCGTTTACTTTAAAAACACAAACATAAAAGTAAACGCCTTCAACACACGGAATTCCACTAGTGCGATAACCATCCCAGCGAATATTAGGCATCACACTTTCTAAAACAGGTATGCCCCAACGGTTGTAAACGCTCAAAATAAAATCTTTTACATCAACAACTTGATTAAACAAAATGTCACAAGTTTCATTTGCACCATCATTATTAGGTGTAAAAATATTTGGTACTGTGTAAGTGGTTTCGCAATCCAATACTTTTATTTGAACGGTTGATGTTGAATTAATAGTACATTCTTTTTTTTGCAATTTGTAAGTAACATCTGATAGCGGTTTGGTTAAGGGCATGGCGCAGTTACTGCAACTTAAATAAGTGGCAGGTTGCCATAAGTAGCTTGTCAATTTTATGCTATCGTTTACCCCTAATTGCGTAAGCTCATTTAAGCAAAGGGTTTTGTTGGCACCAATAGTGGCAGTATTGCTTGGTATAAATACGCTTATAGTAACACTATCTTTAGTAATAAAACTACATAAGGTTTTTGTACGGTAATATTTTGTAGTAAGCGCTGGGCTGGCAATAGGGTTATGGCAATTGGTGCAGCTTAGAGCTATGTTAGGTGTCCATGCATAAGTTGCAGCATCTGCAATATTATTGCCAATAACAGCACTTGCGTTAAAACACATTATGCTATCGTTTTTGCAATTGGCTTTGCCGCTATAATAACCTCGGTCGTATAAGGAAAGGTCGTCGATGTAGTAGTATGCAATATTCGAGTGTGTATTTGCTACGGCAAAATTTTGATTGGCATTAACATTCGTGTATTTAGAAAGTACACCATCTCTAAAATTTCCGATAGATAAATCCCCCACGGCTAAGAAAACAATTTTTAATAGGCACCCAATTCATTGTATCCGTCATAAATTGTGTGGTATCGCTTTCAGCCTGAAAGTTTAGGTTGTTTGTAAAAGTAAAGTTAGCAGCTATGTGGTTGTTTGTTGGAAAAAAGTTGAATTGCCTCCTGTAAAATACGCTTGTAATTGGTTGCAAGCTATGCCGCTGCCATCAGCCAAACTATAGTGCATAGTATAATCGTATATATGATCTTTTAATAAATTTTGTTGTAAATCAACCTGTATTATTTCAAAAATATTTTGCTTGGGGCTATTTGGAAAAACTGATTTTAATTTTGTAATAATTCCTGTACTGCACCTTCCTTTTTTCGTATTTTGAAATCCGGCTAGATTTAAAGGGATCGAAACATTTTGCATTGAAGGTGAAAGTGGGGAAAGCACAGAATAATAGTCTGGTATTAGAACTGTTACAAACCAATATTTACATTTATTAATTTGAGATAAGTCATTAGGGACGGAAATTGAATCTTCAAAGCTAGAATTAGGAATAAGATTTACTTTCGTAAATGCTAAGGAATTTAAAACAAAGCAAAGTACAGCTACAAGGGTCTTGCTTTGCTTGAATAATCTAAACGAAAACATGGGAACGGTAGTTTAAAACTACTTATTAATAATCAATTTGTCGGCCTTGATAATTTGGACATCGGTAGTATATAAAATATAATAATAAAAAAGTTAAGCGACCAATTTAATCGAAAATAACACAAAAACACCCAATTACGAATAAGCTCAAAGTATGAACCTAAGGTGGGGAGATTAAATTTACCAGTAACTTCGCGCCTCAGTGGCTAAAAAAAATACCGCACAGCTTCATTAAAAATCAACCTTTACATATAACAGCGGCAAGAATCCTAATTGATAATTTCTTATCAATGGATCTTTTGTAAGATCAGCTGGATCGGGAGCGTAACTTAATGCTAAAATATTTTTAGCCGACATGATATTTAAAATATCTAAAGCAATTTCGGTAGAAACTTTTTTACCGTTTATTTTATAAGATAATCTTAAGTCTAAACGATTATAAGGCGCAAATTGCTTTGTGTTCACCGAATCGCTTACCGGAATTACATCCATTACTGCGTTGCTTGCAGGTATATTTACGGGCGAATAACGGCGGCCTCCCCCATACGTAAATTTACTTCCAATGCTAATGCTGTTCTTTTTCGATTTGCCTAAAGCAAACTCTAGCCCGGTTAATAAATTCATCATGTAATTACCATTGAAATCGGTATTGTGTACTTTATTATCGCTTCCTGTATATTTACTTTCAAATAAACTGGCGCTGTATAATAAAAACCAATGTTTATGGAAGAGCTTTTCTAGAGTGAACTCAAGTCCATAATTATATCCTGTTCCGTTATTAACCATTGTATATTGTGGAAAAAAACGTGTAAATGTTGCACCTCTATTCAACAATGACGTACTATTAGGCATTACATAAACCGGAATGTTCCATAAATACTGATAATACAATTCGGTTTTAATACGCACATATTTTGAAGGAAAAATATCATAGCCTAAAACAACATGTTGGCTTTTTGAAAAATCAAGATTCTTATTGGTTGGCGTGCGACCGTAATTCGCAATTAAAACACCATTATTTACAATGCTATCAGGCCGAGCATAATATATATACGTTGGTTGCATTTGGCTATGTAAACCATAGGCCAAACTAATAGATTGATTGTTTCTGATATCATATTTAATACTCGCGCGAGGTTCAATGGCATATTTACTATTAAGCGTAAGTAATTGCGTAAACAGGCCTGCATTAAGTGTAAGTTTATCACTGAATTTATGTACAAATGAGATATATGGCTGGATCAAACAAAAACTGGTTTCAACTTCTTCGCGAAGTTTATATGGCTTGTTTTGAATTACTGTTGGAATGGTATCATAGAGCGAATTGATCTTTATTTTATCATAAAAATTAATGCTGATCACATTAGCAAAAAATCCGGTTTTAAAACTGTTACGCGAATTGATCTTATGCTTTACAAACCACGATACAGTTGTTTTATATTCATTAAAATTGTAATCCAAAATATTTGGTAAGGTATCTTTTGGTTTAAAACTTGGGTAACGCAATACCTGATAATGCTTCGAGTTTACCCCTTGGCCCGAAAATGCCAAAGTTGTACGCATTAATGTTTTTGAATTGAACGAATATACATGACTGAAAATCCCAACGGCCATGTTGGTACGGAAATACTGATCGCGATTTAGATCGCCGTACAATTCGCGAGGACGCACTGTATCCTTGCTTAAAATAATATCAATGGTACTTAAACCCCCAATGCCGCTAAATGTAAATATACCGGCCTTTTTTGTAGGAAAATTCAATCGCACACCAATATCCTGATAGCCCGGCACCGCGCTTGTTCCTAAATTAAAATTTACCGCCGAAAATAATTTGAGTGTTGAATATCGATACGTAATTAAATAACTTGCTCCCGATTTTTTACTTAAAGGCCCTTCCAAAGCCAATTCGGTTCCTAAAAAACCAAATTGAAATGTACGTTCATGTTTTTCGTTATTTCCATTTCGCATTTTTAAATCGAACACAGCCCCAAGAGCATTTCCGTAATTTGCAGGAAAAGCGCCTGTATAAAAATCGCTATTAGCTAAATATTTATTATTGATCAAACTTTGTGGTCCGCCCGCTGAACCAGCCACCGCAAAGTGATTTGGATTAGGAATATCCACTTCCTCTAACCGCCATAATAATCCGGCAGGACTATTTCCACGCACCACAATATCATTTCGCGCATCGTTGTTTCCTTGAACACCCGCAAAATTTTGTGCAGCACGAGCAGGATCTTGCCTAGAACCAGGGTAACGTTCGGTTTCTTCTAAATTAAATGATTTTACATTGATGGATTGCATGGTGAGAACATCATCGTTATTTGCGTCGGCCTTTACCTCCACTTCTGCAAGGTCCTGAGCGCTTTCATCCATTTCTATTTCCAAATAAAACTCTTTACCCGAAATAATTATCTGATCCGTTAAAACTCGAGGTTTATAACCCATCATGGTAAAAATAATAGTTTGTCTTCCAATGGGAACTCCGGTGATCTTATAATTACCATTTCCATCGGAGCTGGCGCCCAATTGATTAGAGGCGTCTCCTTTTATTTTTACTACAACTCCTGGCAATCCAATACCCGTTGCCTTATCTGTTATTTTTCCTTTAAGTGTTTGAGTAATTTGAGCAAACGATATGTTTACACACAACAAAGCAATTATTAATTTATATACTATTTTCATTACGCGTATAAAAATAATGTTTTTTTTGAGTTAACAAAAACATAAGTATCGTAAAGCATTAAAACTAATCAACCAATTAAGGATTTGCAGTAAACGAAAACAAACAGTACATTTAATACAATGAAAATCATCAAACTCACGCTAATTGCGCTCTTTACCGCATTTATCACAATATTTATTATCATTGGCTGTAAAAAGAAAACGTCTGGAAGTTGCACCGATGGAAAACAAAACCAAGGCGAAATTGCGGTTGATTGCGGTGGGCCCTGTAAAGCTAGTCCAACTTGTGTTGATGGAATAATGAATCAAGGCGAAACGGGTGTTGATTGTGGCGGACCGTGTTCTGCATGTGGAACATGTACAGATGGAATTCAAAACCAGGGAGAGGCAGGAATAGATTGTGGTGGGCCATGTAATGCATGCATTACTTGTACCGACGGAATAAAAACCGGTGATGAAGTTGGTATTGATTGTGGGGAAGTTATTGTCCTGCTTGTCCAATAACTTATCCTCAAACCGGAACTTATGGCTCAAATACACTGTTCGGCACGGATACTTTGTGGATTCCAGGCACCGGAAATACATTTAAAGCTATTGTTCCAAATGGAAGTACGTTGAAATTAGAATTAAGTTTGATCAATGGTCCTTGCCTGGGGTTATTCAAATTCTACCGGATGGACAATCTCAACTTTTACGAATAACATACAAACATTTGAAGTATTAAATCCAGGCACATACGATCTGCAAATTATTAAATGGTACACACGACCCGGAAGCGAATCTTTTCTTATAAAGTATTTTGAAAATGGGACTGCAGAAACAAGAAGGAAAGTTGTGGTCTGGCAATAATTTATCAGTTCAATTTTATTAAATCAAATACACTGTAATTAAGCATATCCATAGAATTGTCATCAACGCCAATAAAAATAACATTTTTTACTTTTATTATTCAAATGGGTAAAAACTATTATAAACGATTTAAGGCAAAATGGTAGTCTAGATGCGGAAACCCAAAACGAGAATATCATCTACCTGCTCGTAATTGCCTTTCCATTCCAATAAGGTATCAGAAAGTAGTTTTTTCATTTGTTCCATAGAAAGGTCTTTATTGTCGAGCAGAAGTTTTTCCATGGTTTTATGTTTGAATTTTTTATTACTTGGTCCGCCAAATTGGTCACCGTAACCATCGGTGTACATCAATACTAGGTCGTTGTTTTGGAGCTGAATGGTATTTAAAGTAAAATCTTGTTTATCTCCCGAATAAACACCCACCGGAAATTTGTCGGGTTTTACAACCATGCTTTCATTATCTCGAAGGATCCAAATAGAATTATTAGCTGCCGAAACTTGCATTTCCTTTCCATTCAATTTTACTAAAGAAGCATCCATGCCATCCTTATTATCATTTAATCCAAAACTATTAATGATACGGTCTCTTAATTCATTTAGGATAAGATCTGGCCTAACAAGCTCTTTTTGATTTACGATCTCCTTTAAAAAACCGATTCCCATCAAACTCATAAACGCTCCGGGAACGCCATGTCCTGTGCAATCGGCACACATGATCAAAAATTCTTTGCCAACTTTTTGCGCCCAATAAAAATCGCCCGAAACAATATCCTTAGGTAGATACAAAATAAAATGATCTTTCAGGTTCTCTTTAAAAACACTTTCATTGGTTATAAGTCCTTCTTGAATATTTTTAGCGTAATTAATACTGTCTGTTATCTCTTTATTCTTCTCGCCAATAATCTTATTCTTTAACTCTAGCTGAAAGGCATTGCGCTTACTTTGCTTATAACTCCTAAAAATAAACACACCGGCAATTAATGCCATTAATAAAGCAATAATAGAAAGAATGATGAGGATGTTTTTTCGTGAATTAAGCGCGTCGGCAGTTTTAAGTGACTCTTCCTTTAATTTCAGGTCTGCATCTTTTTTATCACTTTCGTACTTAGATTGCAGCTCCAGAAATTGTGTGGATATCTCTTCCTTTCCAACAGAATCTCTTACGTCTCTATCTTTCTTATAATAATACAAGGCTTTAGCAATATCTTTCTTTCCATCATATGCCTCGGCAAGCATTTGAACACAGTGTGATAAAAATTCACTTTTCTTGAATTTATATGCTGCTTCCATTCCTTTTTTACCAACGGCAACGGCACTGTCGTACAGTTTCATTTTATTATAAATAATTCCTAAATTATTATAAGCCGAAGCAAGAGTGTTGTCCTTGATTTTTATCTTAAGCACCAACGATTTTTTTAGATAGGTCAAAGCGGTGTTATATTCTTTCATGTTCTTGTAGACAAGTCCAATATTATTATAACTCTGCGCCAATAACCGTTCATCTCCCTTTGTTTTTTCTCTTATTCTTAAAGCCTTTAATTGATAATCCAAAGCAGAATCAAGGATCATTTCATTTTTGTAAATATTACCAAGAATAACATAATTATCTGCCAACACTGCAGAATCTTTAAGGAGTATGGCGTAATACCGAGAAACATGAAGACAAGTTTTTGCGGCTTGAACACGCTCGGTTATTTTGTTCAAATAGCCCAATTTGAGACGAATTATCATTATTCCGTAATTGTTCTTGCATTTATCAGCAATGTCTAGTGCAAGTAAAAGGCTTTGCATCGCTTTTTCTCGTTTTTCATTTCCAATATAATACAACGCAACTTTGTAATTCGCAAAGAGGCGCGAATAGCAATCGGCACTATTTGTATAACTTAAAATACAATTCAAAAGTGAATCGCTAAGCTGTTCAGAATTTGCTTTGGCATTGGCGGCTTTATAATGTAGTTCAATACGTATGCTATCATTTTTAGCTTTTTTCAACTTGATCCTTAATGAATCAACACTTAAACTAAAGCTATTTAAGGAGATCAAACAAAATAGTATATAGCATAATCCCCTCTTCGTCATATTTATTGCAGCTTTATCAAAGCAAATACACTGTAATTAAGCATATCCATATAATTGGCGTCAACGCCTTCGCTAATGATGGTTTGGCCCTTATTGTCTTCAATTTGCTTAACTCGAAAAATTTTCATTAAAATAAGATCGGTTAAACTACTCAAACGCATATCGCGCCAAGCCTCGCCGTAATCATGGTTCTTATCTTCCATAAGATTTTTGGTTTTGGCGGCATGCTTATTAAAAAGTCCTACCACTTCATCGTAAGGAAGCTCAACCCGTGTATCATTTTGGAGTTCCAACTGGATCAGGGAAATAATGCAATAATTGATAATGCCAATATATTCGCCCTTAATATCATCAACTACCTTTTGAGTTCCCTTCTCTTCAATACTTTTAATGCGTTGAGCCTTAATGAATATCTGGTCGGTAAGTGAAGTAGGCCTTAAATTGCGCCAAGCAGTTCCATAATCTTTCATCTTCTTTAAAAAGATATCTTTGCATAGTTTTATAGCTGCGTCGTATTGCGTTGAAGTAGTTTGCATAAAGCCCTAAAATTAGCAATAATGGTGTACCAAGCCAACCAAAAAACATTAAATTTTGAACAGCCTTTGATCATGGCTATTGTAAATCTTACGCCCGATAGTTTTTACGATGGTGGAAAGTACGATTCGGTAAAGGACGTTTTGGCAGATGTAAGCCAAAAGATCAAGGCGGGAGCTCATATGATAGATATTGGTGCAGCTAGCTCAAGGCCGGGTGCTAAGGAAATAAGCGAGCAGGAAGAATGGACGCGTTTAGAGAAGTGCTTGGATGGTATAAGAAAGGAATTTCCCAAGGTCGTGATCTCCATTGATACTTACAGAAGTTCCATAGCAAAAAAAAGTGCGAATCTTGGCGCAGATATGATCAATGATATTTCGGCTGGAGATAAAGACGATGAAATATTTGAAACTATGGCCGCGCTTGATCTTCCGTATGTTTTGATGCATATGAAGGGTGATTCTGCAACTATGCAAAACAACCCTGTTTATGCAGATGTTATTGCTGAAGTTAAAAGTGAATTAAGCATCAAAATTCAAAAGCTGGAAACCTTAGGTTTTAAGAAAATAATAATTGATCCTGGTTTTGGATTTGGGAAGAATACCGATCATGATTTCACACTTCTAAAACATTTACCCGAACTAAATACCCTTACCTACCCTGTGCTTGTTGGTATTTCCAGAAAAAGCATGGTAAATAAAGTGATAAACACCAGTGCCGTTACAGCTTTGAACGGAACAACGGTTTTACATACCATTGCCTTGTTAAATGGTGCTAAAATATTGCGTGTTCATGATGTTAGTGAAGCAAAACAAGCCATTGAATTGGTTCAGTATTACAAAAATGTTTAATTTTAATTCGTGAGCAACAAACTAAAATATCTTCTATTTATTCTTTCTCTGTTTATTTTTTTACAGAGTTCGTTTATTGAAAAACCTGCTTACGCATTTCAAGTGGCAGTTTTAAAATACAATGGTGGTGGCGATTGGTATGCCAATTTAGAAACATCACTTCCAAACCTTATCAAATTTTGTAATAAAGAACTAAAAACAAATATCAATCCCGAGCAAGCTGTTGTGGAAGCTGGCAGTCCGGAAATTTACAACTACCCTTTTGTGCATATGACAGGCCATGGTAATGTGATATTTAATATGCAAGAAACAGATAACCTAAGAAAATATTTGGTGTCGGGAGGCTTTTTGCATGTGAGCGATAATTATGGCCTGGACCAATTTATCCGCTTACAAATGAAAAAGGTTTTTCCTGAGCTCGACTTTATTGAATTACCATTTAACCATGCTATCTATCATCAAAAGTTTGAATTTGTGAACGGCTTACCAAAAATTCATGAGCATGATAATAAATCACCAAAAGGATTGGGTTTAATTTATAATGGCCGCCTAGTTTGTTTTTACGATTTTGAATGTGACCTTGGTGATGGCTGGGAAAACGCCGAAATACATAACGATAGTGAAGAAGCAAGAACCAAAGCTTTAAAAATGGGCGCAAATATAATTTCGTATGCCTTTACTACCTATGAAAAAAAGTAAAATAATGAAACAACTCTTCATTCTTTCTGTTTTCATAGTTCACCTTTTGCCCGCACAAACTTTTACTATTAAAGGAAAGATCACTAGTAATTCCAAAGAAGCCTTACCCTTTGCCACTATTTACGTAAAGGGAACCACTATTGGTACCAATAGCAATGAGGAAGGTGATTTTTCACTAAAATTAAAACCCGGAAATTATGAATTGGTATTTCAATACGTTGGTTATGCCAAAAGAATTGAGAAAATTGATCTCACCGAAAATAAAATTTTAAATATTGCTTTAGACAACGAAGGCGTAGCGTTAAAAGAAATTGTAATAAAAGCAGGTGAAAATCCTGCCAATATCATTATTCGCAAAGCCATAAAAAAGCGGAAATATTATTTATCACAAGTTGAGGATTACTCGTGCAACACCTACATAAAAGGTTTGCAGCGACTAAAAGGCATTTCAAAAGGTGTAATGAAATTAATAAAGATGGCTGATAAAAGCATTAACGATTCCACCGAACTTCTTGGCGTACTCTATTTATCGGAGAGCCAAAGCGAGTTTAATTATAAAAATGAGTATAATATAAAAGAAGTGATGCTGAGCAGTAAGGTAAGTGGATCGAGCAGAGCATTTAGCTTTAACCAATACCGCTATTTGAATTATAATTTTTACGAGAATCAAATTGAGATGAAGGATGTAAGTAACCGTCCGTTTATTTCTCCAATTAACGAAAATGCTTTTTTGTACTACCGCTACAAATTACTTGGTTCGTTTTTTGAAGATGGAAAAGAAGTGAATAAAATTGAAGTTATTCCAAAACGCGAAACCGATCCTGTTTTTAGTGGCATCATATATATTCAAGAAAATACCTGGAGAATAACGAGTGTGAATTTATTTCTCACAAAAAAGAACAAGATCAATTTTGTTGATACAATTACGGTAAAACAAATCCTTACTCCTATCTCGGGAGATAGTATTTGGCTACCTACCTCTTCCAATATGAGTTTTGAATTTTCCATATTTGGATTTAGAGGTAATGGCTATTTTAATACGGTGTTATACAATTACAACATCGATCCAAAATTTGATAAGAAATTTTTTAGTGATGAAATAGCCATTATTGCAAAAGGTGCTAACAAAAAAGATAGTGCTTATTGGGAACAAAATCGACCAATACCCCTTACAGAGGAAGAAAAGAAAGATTATCACAAAAAAGATAGCGTTGCCAAAATTGTGGAAGATCCAAAATATATTGACTCAATGGATAGGAGAAGTAACCGTTTTAAATCCGGAAATATTATTAATGGTTATACCTACCAAAAACGAAATAAGAATTTGCGGATAAGCATGCCTGGAATTACCGACGCCGGAATTCAGTATAATACAGTTGAAGGCTTGAATTTGAGTTATAATTTCAATCTCACAAAAAGTGATAGTAATTTACGAGAGCATAGATTAAATGGAAGAGCGCGTTATGGTTTTGCCAATAAATTATGGGGTGGGGAGTTAGATTATAATTACTTATTTAACCATAATAAATTTAGCAGTTTTGGTATAAATGCCAAAAGTATTGTAGAGCAATACAATAATCGCGATCCAATTACAGCGCTTGTGAATTCGGCCTATACTTTGCTGATGAATGATAATTACATGAAATTATTTAAGGAAACAGGAGTTGGTGCGTTTGTAAGAACAGAACTTGGTAAAGGCCTGAATGGACGTATTGATGTAAAATATGTAGATCGTACGCCATTAGTAAATAAAAGCGATATTTTATTTATTGATGATTCAAAAAAATTATTTACTTCTAATGATCCATTGCATCCAACAACCGAAGACTCTGTATTTAAACGTAACAATACATTTTTGGTTGACCTGAGTTTGAATATCCGCTTTAAACAGAGGTATTACAATATTACAGGCTTCCGTTTTTATGCAGAGAATAGATTTCCTCGATTATCGGTATTCTATCGAAAAGCCATCCCTTTAAATGCCCAATCGGCCGATTTTGATCTGGTAGGCGCGCAAGTACGCGACGATATTGATATGGGATTATTTGGCGAATTTAAATACAATTTAAGAGCGGGCTATTACGTAAGGTTGGGTAGGATCTATTATATGGATTATAAACATTTTAGCGGAAACCAAACTATTATTTCGAATAACGACCATTTAAATTCATATAAATTACTGCCATATTACAATGTAAGTACAAAAAGCTGGTATGCCGAATTGCACACCGAACACCATTTTAATGGATTTATTTTGAATAAAATTCCTTTAGTGAAAAAATTATTTATTCAAGAAGTGGTGGGCTTTCATGCTTTAGTAAATGACAAAACCGACCATTACTTTGAATTGGATTTTGGATTGAAGAATATTTTTAAATTTATTCGCCTTGATTACGTGATCTCGTTCAAAGAGAATAATAAATTTGGCAATGGCTTTTTGATAGGCTTTAGTCAGGGTTTTTAGGAATTCTGGTTACTATCATCCTCCACACTTCAGGCGCCTCCTTAAGAAGGAGGATAGCAGTTAGGCTTTCGTGGTAAAAAAGCATTCAGTCTAAGCTTCTGCTATTTTCACGATAATGCAAGGCCTTATCCCCCTTTTAAGGGGAATGCTACTCTCTAAAAAGTAGTACAAAACCAAAAATTAAGATATAAAATTGCAGCCTTAAATAAAGAAGTCTTGCTATAATTTATAGTAAAATTTGTAATTTTAATTAAAATATATTCCATGTCGCCCGAAGAACAACAAAAGCTCACCCATAAGATCCAAGAAAATGCTAAAAAATATATTGAGGATTTTGATACGGAAGGACAATTAAATTATTCAGAAAACAGTTTAGTGAATGTTGATTGGTTTATTGAAGATCAATATCAGTTTGGCGACCCCTTGAATGCTGAATACAATAATGAAATTATAGAACTAGTGGGTTCTTACGTTTTAGAAGTTGCTAGAACGATTTATGGTGGAACTTATACCTGGAATGAATACAAAACCGAACCTATTTTAATTACCGGGCAACCTAAATTTGAAATTTACTTTTCAATATACGACAAAGTAAAAAACCGTATGGAAACCGAACATTCAGAAAACATACTTTATTATTTTAATTTGTTTAGTGAGAAAGTGAAAGCTGCAAAGGCCGGAGATAAAGAAATCATCAAATAAATTTTGTTACCCATTCAATAAACTTCTGCCCAAATTTCTAACCAATCGTATACAAGTTTTTTCCAGCTCTTCATTGGAGATGGTTAATGGTGGGGCAATGCGCAAAGCGGTTGGGCAAAACAAAAACCAATCGGTTATAATTCCATTCTCAATAAAGAACTTACATATCTTCATATTCAATTCTTCATTTCCAAAATCAATAGCACCTAAAGCTCCTATAACGCGTAACTGTTTTATTTTTGGGTGGACTAATGTTTTGCGAATAATATTTTCAATTTCTTTGGCGCGTAAGTGCAGCTTATCGCGAATAATTATTTTTAAGGCAGCCTCGGCAGCAGCCACACAAACGGCATTTCCACCAAAGGTATTTATATGTCCAAGAATTGGATCATGAGACAACCTGCTCATTAGTTCCTTTGACGCTACAAAAGCTCCGATTGGTAAACCACCGCCCATACCTTTAGCAAGGCAAAGTACATCAGGCACTACATTATATTTTTCGAAAGCAAATAAAGTTCCTGTGCGTCCAAATCCAGTTTGGATCTCATCAAAAATCAAAAGTGCTCCAACCTCTTTACATTTTTTATCTAAAGCTTTGATGAAATTTTCGTCGCCTACTCTCACTCCCGCTTCCCCTTGTATAGGTTCAATAAAAACAGCAGCAGTTGAAGTTGATATTTCTTCTAATTGCTTTACATTATTAAATTCTAATTGTTTGGTACCCGGTAATAATGGACGAAAAGCATTCTTAAAACTTTCATCGCCCATTAAACTTAAAGCACCCTGCGTGCTTCCATGATATGAATTCTTAAATGAAATTATTTCAGTTCTTCCTGTGGCGCGTTTAGCCAACTTCATTGCGCCTTCAATAGATTCGCTTCCGCTAGTTGTAAAATAAACTGAATTTAAAGAAGGCGGAAGAACGGAGCATAAAAGTTTGGCGTAAGTTACTTGAGGTGTTTGATTAAACTCGCCATACACCATCAAGTGCATATATTTCTCGCTTTGATGTTTAATGGCTTCCACCACTTCAGGATGACAATGCCCTACATTACTTACCGAAATACCACTGATAAGATCGATGTATTCTTTTCCGTTAACATCTGTAAGAGTGATTCCTTTTGCTTTTGCAATATTCAAATCAAGACCCAATAAAGGCGTATCGCTGGTTTGTGCAACATGCTTTAAAAACAATTGCCTTTGCGTAATTTGGTCCATTAATGCTTTTGAAGGATCATAAAAAGTTCTCTACCGGCGCGGGCAGGAACAGAGTGGTAACATTTTTCGAATACTTTAATTTGAAATAATTTTTTAAAGTATGAGTAGTATAATAATTGATTTCCTCCGTAAGGCGGTTTATCATTATTCAATACATCGTTAAATAACACGCCCGCTAAAATTCCTTTTTCATTCAACAACTCGCTCATTTTCTCGAAATATTGGGTGCGTAGCATAGGTGTAATTGCACAGAAAAAAGTTTGCTCTAATACAAGATCAAATTTATGGTCTTCTAATTCAAAAAAATCAACTTGCAATAATTGTTTCTGAGGAAAATTTGGAACCCGTTCTAAAAAATTTTTCAAAGGTTCTTCGGCGTAATCACAAAGATAAACATTATTAAAGCCTAATTTAAAAAGGTACTCGGCTTCATATGAATTACCTGCACCCGGAATAAGGATCTTTAAATTCTTATCGGTAAGTACATCAATATAATTTTTTAATGGGGTTGATACATAACCAATATCCCATTCAAATTCATTATTTAAATACCGGTCGTTCCAGTATTCCGAATCTAATTGTAAATTCATGCGGCCTCTAACACTTTTAATTTAATGCTTTCTACGCTTTGTCGGTTACGTTTCATAATCACTACTTCGTATCCGTCTACTTTTTTAATATCATTTGTGGCGGGTATTCTGCCAAATACATAATTCACATAACCCGAAACAGTTTCGTAATGCGGATTAAGGGGTAAAGCAATTGGCAATACTTCATTCACATCGGCAACAGTTGCTTGTGCGTTCACCAAAAATTCACTTTCACTCTTTTTCTCCACGTTAGGTTTTTCTTCATCGTGTTCGTCCTGTATCTCACCAACTAATTCTTCAATGATGTCCTCCATGGTAATTAAACCTGCTGTTGCGCCAAACTCGTTGGTTACAATTGCCATTTGTATGTGGTGTTTCTGAAAATCGCGTAAGAGTTCGTTGATCTTCATACTTTCCGGTACAAAGTGTGGAGGCCTCATTATTTCTTTAATAGAACGATATCTGTTTTCAATTAATGCTTTCAACAGGTCTTTGCTATGTACAATACCAACGATATTGTCTATATCACCCAAATATACGGGTAATCTTGAAAATCCTTCATCAATTACCAATTTAGTTATCTGATCGCGTCCTCTTTCTACATCAATGGCCGAAATACGATTTTGAGGCACCATGATCTGTTTTACAATCCTATCGTCGAAATCAAAAACGTTCTGGATAAGCTCATTTTCACTGGGCTTAATGGCTCCACCTTCTTCACTTTCAGTTAATATCAATCGTAATTCCTCTTCAGAGTGAACATCCTCATCGCCTGCTTTTTTAACACCAATTAATCTTAAAACCGCATTTGATGTTTTGTTCAACGACCAAATAAAAGGCGCACAAATAAAATAGAATATCCTCATGGGATAAGCAATAAGTAACGTAGTTGGCATTGCGTATTTAATTCCTATCATTTTAGGGATCTGTTCACCAAGGGTAATGTGTAAAAAAGTAAGGCAGGCAAAAGCCATGGGTATTGAAATGCTATGAACTGTCCAGCCTTCAGGGCTTGCGCCAAGTTTTATAAACACATTTGTAACAATATGCGCAAAAACATCTTCTCCAACCCAGCCTAAACCTAAGCTAGCCAAAGTAATGCCAAGTTGTGTTGCCGAAAGATAAGCATCCAGTTTTTCAAGTAGCGTTCTTGCAAGTTTTGCCCTTGCGCTACCTTTTTTTCCTTTAATATCTAATTGTGAAGCCCTTACTTTTACCAAAGCAAACTCGGCAGCCACAAAAAATCCATTCAATACTACAAGTAAAAGCGTAAATAAAAGTTCGATGAGCATATTCTAATTTGTCCTATACAAATATAGCATTTTAAAGGAGATTAAGGAAGGATTTTAACGAGGATTGAACTTACTACCATTTATATATACACTCTCTATCAGAAAGTTAGAGAAGGAATAAGGTATAAAAGAATAACTATTAATCGATTTAGTAATAAAGAAATTTGCTATTTTTCCTACTGTGATACTCCCTACTTTATCGCTTAAATTCATAGCATAAGCCGAGTTTATGGTAACAGAATTTATAGCCTCTTCGGGTGTTAATTTGTATTGAACACAAGCCATGCTCAATGCAAAACTTAAGTTTCCGCTTGGCGAAGATCCCGGATTATAATCGGAAGCAAAAGCAACAGGTAATCCTGCATCAATCATTTTACGCGCGGGAGGTAATGGTAAATTTAAAAAGAATGCAGCTCCAGGAAGAATTGTTGGCATGGTATTACTTTTCTTTAGCAACTCAATATCCTCATCATTACAAAACTCTAAATGATCAACACTAATTGCTTTGCATTCAACCGAGGTTTTAATTCCGTTAGTATGACTCAATTGCTCAGCGTGAACTTTTCCAACCAAACCATGTTTTAAACCTGCTTCCAAAATTAGTTTGGTTTCTTCTGCTGTAAAATAACCTTTCTCGCAAAACACATCAATAAAATCAGCCAGTTTTTCTTTGGCAATTGCAGGAAGCATTTGGTTAATAATAACATCAATGTATCCAGATTTATTGTCTTTAAATTGCTTTGGTACCGCATGAGCTCCTAAAAATGTTGCTTTTACAGGTATCCAATTTAGCTCCTTTAAACGCTTTATAACACGTAACATTTTTAATTCGCCTTCTACACTTAAACCATAACCACTTTTTATTTCAATAGCGCCGGTTCCTAATTCAATTACTTCTTTAAAACGCTGTAAAGATTGTTCGTACAATTCATCTTCGCTTATGCTATTTAAAAGCTCTGCCGAATTTAAAATTCCACCACCGTTATTAGCGATTTCTTCATAGCTTAATCCTTTTATACGATCGGCAAACTCTCCCTCTCTGTTTCCTGCGTAAACAATATGGGTATGACTATCGGTATAACTAGGAAAAACCAACTTACCGCTGCAATCTATCACTTCTAATCCTTTCCAATCGGTAATACCCGGAAAATTATCCATGCTTCCAAAATCAATAATAACACCATCTTCACAGGCCATCCACGCGTTATCAATACAAGGCAAGGTGGCCATTTCTTTCCCGCTTAATTTTAAAGGTGCTTTTTCGCGAACCTGAACTAGGGTTTTTATATTTTTAAGTAATAACTTTGTCATAATTACAACGTGAATATAACGATAAAATCAAGATATTTATTCATCCACGATATATTTACAATTTTTTAAACTCTTAAACTTTAAAAGATCCATGAAATACAAAATTCTATTTATACTATGTAGTTTGCTTATAAAAATCAAGGCTCAGGACAGCATTGTAAAACAAAACAACATGAAACACGAGGTTGGAATAAGTGTATTAGCGCCTTTGATCTTTTTATGCGATCTACGCGATCCTAATGAGCGATTTTCAAAAATAAGTTATCGATACAAATTTAAAAAAAAGCAAGCCTTTAAATTTTATGCTGGATTTTCAATTCTTAATTTAACTAATAGCAGATATGATCAATACCAGTACATTTTGACTGACGGAACAAGGATTTATCCAACATCTGAGGTAAGAACCCCAACCAATATTGAAATTGGTTTAGGCTACGAAATTATACTTGGAAAGCGTAGTCTTAAACATGTTTTTGGATTAGATTTTGTTTACAATAATAAATTTTTAGTACGCAAATCCTATGATTTGATTGAAAAAGATTCAATTGGAGCCAACGGGCAAAACTTCCCCAAGTTTACCACATCAAACTATCTTGAATCGGGAACTAACTACAATAAATTTGGTGTTAATTTAAATTACGGTTTAAGATATGAAATCTCTAAAAGATGGGTGGCAACATCTAGTTTCACTTTTAGTTACCGTTACTATCGCTTGAAATTAAATGGCAATTACCATTCATACAGCGATATTTACACCTTCGGAATAATATCTGATATTTCAATTTTCTATCGGTTTTAATCAAAAGTTGTATCTTTGTTCGTATGGCAGGTAATTCATTCGGACATCTTTTTAAATTGACATCCTTTGGCGAGAGCCATGGAGTTGCTATTGGCGGTATAATTGATGGCTGTCCTTCAGGTTTAGAAATTGACCTCTCATTTATTCAAAACGAATTGAACCGAAGAAAACCTGGGCAATCGAATATTTCTAGCCCGCGGAAAGAAGATGATGCCGTAGAATTTGTTTCGGGAATTTTTGAAGGGAAAACATTAGGAACTCCTATTGCTTTTATGGTTAAGAATGCAGATCAAAAAAGTGGAGATTATTTTAAATTGAAAGATGTTTACCGCCCCAGCCATGCCGATTTTGTTTACGAAAAAAAATACGGTATTCGCGATCATAGAGGCGGCGGAAGAAGCAGTGCTCGCGAAACAATTGCACGAGTTGTGGCCGGTGCCATCGCAAAATTATATTTGATGCAATATGGTATTCAAATAAATGCTTTTGTAAAACAAATCGGGCCCATAAAATTAAGTGGCGAACATACAGGCTTTGATATTAAAATGGCTGAAGCAAATATTGTTCGTTGCCCTGACAAAGATATTGCTCAGCAAATGATCGCGCATGTTGAAAAATTGCGTGATGAAGGCGATACGTGTGGAGGAATTATTCAGTGTGTAATAGAAAATACACCAGTTGGGCTGGGAGAACCTGTATTTGATAAATTACATGCAGAGCTTGGAAAAGCAATGCTAAGCATTAATGCTGTAAAAGGATTTGAAATAGGAAATGGTTTTGATAGTGTTATTTATAAAGGTTCACAATTGAATGATGAGTTTCTCCCCTTTAAGGAAGGTGATGATAAAATTGTAACTCGAACCAATCACAGCGGAGGAATTCAAGGCGGCATAAGCAATGGAATGCCCATTTATTTTAATGTTGCCTTTAAACCGGTTGCTTCTATTAAAAAACAACAAACAACGATTAATACTGCCGGAGAAAAAACCGAAATACAAATTGAAGGCCGTCACGATCCATGTGTTGTTCCTCGCGCTGTACCAATTGTTGAAAGCATGGCAGCAATGGTGATCATGGACTATTTTTTACTGCAAAAAACAAATTCCAAATGAAAGCAAAACTTCGTCCCTTTGAATTATGTGATGCCGAACGTTTAGCTGAGCTTGCCAATAACTACGAGATCGCAAGATTTCTTACCAACCGTTTTCCTCATCCCTACACTATTGAACATGCCAAACAATTTATTGAAACATTTCAAAAAGACGATCCTTGCCAGCGATTTGCTGTTACCGTAAATAACGAACTAATTGGTGGGTGTGGCATTAATTTGCAAGAAGACATTTTTGCAAATAATGCAGAGCTTGGTTATTGGATTGGGGAAGAATATCAGAAAAAAGGATATATGAGTCGTGCTTTGCAATTGATAAGCGATTATGCTTTTGCAAATTTTCCTATCACTCGTTTATTTTGCCGTATTTATGGCAATAACCCAGGGTCGATGCGTGTGGCCGAAAAAGTTGGTTTTAAATTGGAGGCTAAATTCGAAAAAACACTTGTAAAATACGGTGAGACTTTGGATGAATATATTTATGCTAAGAGAAGATCATAAATCCATCACCTTCATAACCCAAAACCCCATCTTTTCGGCATTTCAATGTTCAAATCCACATTACATATGTAAGATTTAGTAGGTTTCTTACAACTTGAACGGATATAGTAGTGATAAATTTGTTCTACAAACCCAGAACAATGAAAACGATTTTAAAAACCCTAAGTATAGCTATTGCTTTACTTTTAAGTCATAATAACTACTCTCAACTTTATGCATTCACAAATGCTAATGCAACGAGTAGTGTTGGTCCAACTCAAAATCAAATAAATTTGGCATATGCATCCACTAATTTAAACGGCCTTGTTATTTCAAACAATGGGATTCAGAATTTTACAGTTCCCTTAAGCGGTCCTTATAAAATTACAGCTATTGGTGCTAAAGGCGCAAATAATGGCGGACTAGGGTCACAAATGGAGGGAGTTTTTAATTTAATTGCCGGACAAGTTTTACAAATAGTAATTGGACAGAAAGGTGAAATAGGTGCAGGCGCAACTAATTCCAACACAGGCGGTGGTGGTGGTGGTGGTTGTTTTGTTGTTTTAGGTTCCGATTCTTTGTTGCTTGCAGCCGGTGGTGGTGGTGGCGGATTATTAAATTCGGTAGGAGGAAATGCTTCAACACTTACTTTGGCGGGCTCCACAAATTGGAATGGTGGTGGTGATAATGGAAATGGTGGCTACAGTGGCATTACTAATGGCGATGCAGCAGGCGGCGGTGGGTTTTACACAAATGGTTACAACTCATATAATATTTCACAAAGTGTTTGTGAAGGTGGTAGAGCATTTTTAAATGGTGCAACAGGTGGCGAAAGTGGAACAAACGGAATTTACTATGGCGGCGCAGGCGGATTTGGTGGTGGTGGATCGGGATGGAATAATGGGATAAACCGTTGCGGTGGTGGTGGCGGTTATTCGGGCGGACAAGGAGGGACATTAAATGCATTAAATATTGGCGGCGGCGGCGGCGGATCATATAATATTGGGAGTTTACAAAATAATTTAGAGGGTGTTGGTTCAGGAAATGGTTTAGTGATCATTTTGTTCTTAAAAGGACAGCCTCTTGATACGGCTCCTGATATTACTCTAGGAGGAACAGTTACAGCTTCTACTCCAACAACTGCCTTGATCACAACTTCGATGATGGAAGAATATATAAGTTCAAACATCAACATCTATCCTAACCCGAGCAGAGGTGTATTTACAGTTGGCACGGCAAAAGAATTTAAAAAACTGAATTACACATTGATCACCATAGAAGGAAAGATCATTGATCAAAGAATTTCGAGTGAGCACACTGTACAATTTGACATCAGTGAATTACCTAATGGTGTGTACTACTTAAAAGTTGGAGAAGGCAAAATTCAAAAGCTAGTAAAAAATTGAATTATTTAGTAACGACTAGTTTGATAACCGAAGATTTATCATCCAATTGCAATGACAAAAAATAGATTCCAAACTCAAGCTTAGAAAGATCAAGATCAATATATACCCGGTCCACGAAATGTTTACTTTGCACAAGTACTTGCTTTGCCTGAGCATCTCTTAATATATAACTTAGGTTCCCTGTCGTTGCTAGTTCCTGTTGAAGAAGGTAGTGATTATTTGAGAGTGTATGTACCTTCAATCCGGCATTAAGCGTGTTGATTTTGATACTTACGGCTTTGTTCACCACAACCAAGATCTTACTGGCAGAATCAGTACAACCAGTAGAACTATTGGATATTAGCCTTACCAGGTAATTTCCAACAGAGGTATATTGATTATAAGGATAAACATCAGTGGATGTGTTAGAATCGCCAAAATACCAGGTTTGCGATACGGCATTTGCGGTAATGTTATTGAATACTACATTGGGGTTTATGTTTATAAAACAAGTGTCGAGGCAATTGAAAGCTGAATAGGGTAATTGTTTTGGTAGAATGGCATAATTTGAATTATTATTATCACATCCGCCAACCGTTGTAATATCCAATTGATATGAGCCGTTTGATAATCCTATAAGGGAGTCAGCAACAGGTTTATTAAGAGTGGTTTTGATCGGATTTCCGGAAGCATCCTTCCAATAATAATTCCACGGGCCCGTATTATTTCCAATCACGCTTATTTCGCCACCATTGTTCGCTAGACAACTTGGCTGTATTACATTGCTTGTAATCTGTAATTGATTTAGAGTGATGGAAAGCACAAAGCGAGCCACTGTAGTTGTATCTGATAAATTAAATACATAATTGGATGCTATAATATCGGTAGTTGTATTGGTGAATTTATCAAACAAACTAACACAGGCACCAATTGGAAAAGTAAATTCGCTTAGGCTTATGGTATAAGTTCCGGGATAACCGGTAAGAGCTTTTAAAGAAGTAGTATGAGTTCCTACCAAAGGAGCAATCGCATTCACTTGCATTAAACTATTACCTTCCTCTATCTCAATATAAGGTGCATAAGGATCCTGGCCCGCCATTTTTATGGCGTCAAAATCATTATCAAAATTAGTGCTTGCGCCAGCCTGCGTGTAAACAACAACTTCATCGCTAAAATTATAAGAATTGTTACTACTCATATTAACGCGAACTATTTGTTGCACACTTTGCTGAGAAGATGTTTCGCGAAGGAACGCCTGGGTGCTTGCTACTTTATTTGCTTCCGTTGCATTTATTTGTGTTGCGCCAGTTGAATGAACATAAAATCCTTGAGACATTGGAATATTATCCCCTATTCCTCCCGAACCAACAGCAGGACTGCTAACACCATTTACATAAGTGGCGCTACCTCCTGCTCCTCCATTAAGATCAGCATTGTAAACGTAAATAGCATTATCAATATTGGATGTTGCACCTTTTAAAGATGTCCAGCTAATAGGAGAAGGATATGGATTATGGATCAAATTCCATCCATCATCCACCGGAGAACCGTAATTTGTATAGCCCAAGGGTATTGCTTGATTTCCTTTTCTTACAGTACCTATTACGTCAACGGTTATTCCGCTTGTTGTTGTTGGACCATCGCCAACATAAACCCAGTAGCCCGTATTTGAAATAATAGGATCGTTGATAGTACTTATTGGTATGTAAGCAAGATAATCAGAATAAGTTCCAACAGCCGCTTCGCTGTAACTATAAATAGAAGGAAAATTGGGAACGTAGCCATCTGGACAAGTTGGACAAGAAATCGCAATATTATCATCCCAATCGGCAAAACTTAACGCAGAAGAAATTGGTGTTCCCCACAATGCCCAACCTGTAGTTCCTCCTGGCACAAATCGTTGCACTCGTACTGGTCCGTTAATGTCTCCAGTGCCTGTTAATTGGGCAATTCGGGCCGTTGCGGTTGCAGTTGATACCATCGTAAACATTTGTAAATTGGTATTAAAATTTCCACCACTTAAAGTTAAAGTACCTATTAGATTTTCGGCATTCGTTAAAGTCATACCAGTTGGATTGGCAAGTGTAAGGTTAAAGAAATTTGTTGCACTGCTTCCTCCAATGGTTTGCGCCGTAGTGCCATTAAAGAAAACCAATCCGTTTTGCGCTGCGAATGTTCCGCTATTGATAAAATTACCTCTTACCGTTAATTGGTGATTAGTTGTGCTCACATCAACCTGGGAGCTTGCCGAGATAGAGAAATTTGCACATGATACAGCCGATGAAAATGTTTTTGATCCGGTTCCTGAAAATCCCAAATGATTAAATGTTTCTCCACCCGATTTGAATAAACTTTGCGCCGAATTTGAATTAAAAGTTACGGTTGATGTTCCCGCTGTAAAGGTGCCTCCATTATTTTGCCAGTTACCTCCCAAGGTGATCCCAAGATTATTTGCGTTTAAAATTCCTGAATTAATGGTAACGTCTTTTATAATGTTGACGGTATTCGTATTTAACTTTGCGGTAACATTTGGTCCTGTTACTAATAAATTTCCAATACTTGCTGCAGAATTAATATTAAGTGTAGAACCAACAGCTGCAAAACTGCTACCAATTTGAATTGTTCCTCCGGTAACCGAACCTGTAGTTGAAAGATTAATATAACCTAGATCTTGAGCCCCTGTTCCGCCTTCTCTATTCACAACAATTATTCCTCCCGACATATTAAATGTAGAGGTAGAATTATTAATTTGAAATGGGGCATTAGCAATATCAATTGAACTCAAATTAGCAACGTTCATAGATCCACCCGTAATTGACAAATTTGTATTACCCGCTCCGCTGTAATTACCCGAAATATTTATTTGTCCTGCCGCTAAACTACATGAGCCACCCGAATACAAAAAATCTTGGTTAATGGTGCTTCCTATATTTAAAGTGCCCGAAGAAACAATTACAGAGCCAGAGTTTGTAACGGTTGAAAAAGTATTTACTGTAAGGTTAAACGAGTTTAACCATAATCCTGCAGTTGAAGGAATGGTTGTAGCTGCAGTAAACGTTGTGATATTTTGCACATTGGTAGTAGAGATCTTTAAAGTTCCGTTTATGAGCGTTAAAAAATTAATTGGGGCGGTAAAATTTGAAACAGAAATATCAAGAATATTATTCGAGCTGCTTCCCATATTCAAGATCATTTTATAAAACTTAGAAAACGATCCGGTACCGCTGATCATTTGATTACCATTTTTCTTAAATATGGCAATACACATGCTATTTGCATCCGGAAATAATTGAATACCTCCATTATTTGTTACATTGCCGTAAAATGAAACGGTGTGCGTAGTATTAGAATTGGCCTTAATATCTAATGTATCTCCGGCATTAATAATGGCGTTGCCAAAAACAGTAAATGTATGGGCCCCTCCTCTAAATTCAAGAGTTGACATGGTTATGGCTGAAGTACCCACCGTTAACGAATTACAAGCAAAATCCCCATTTATTCTTACCTTATGTCCATTCGCTATCTGAACGTCATCACCTGCACCCGGTACTCCGGAGGGAATCCAAGTGCCGTTGTTTGACCAGTTACCGCTTTTCTTTGAAACATAAGTTATTCCATTAAGAGAAATACTTAAGAAAAAAAAGATGGCAGTAAATATCAAAGAAACACGAGAGTAATTAATGTGGTGGTTTAATATCATAAAAAAATATTTCTTAATTCCGTTTTAATATAAGGAGCATTATTACATCAAAAACAACTTACTTTACACTATTCACATTTAAGTATTTAATCTTACATATGTAAGTCTTCTAAAGGTATCAATAAACGACTTCCTTTGTAATCCTAAAAAAATTTAGATGAGTTTTTTAGACATAGAAACTCAAAAACGCATACAACGCACCTTTTTATGCTTATTAATAAGGCGCTATCAACGACAAACCATTAAAGTCTGAAAATCTCAATAAAGCTAAACTAAATGCTATTTCTAAAAAAACGTTTATGATAATTGATGAACAAAACAATATCAAACTTCATTCTTTAGAGTTAAAATCATACTTTAACTCCATTCCTATTCTTAAAATGGCCATTTTGCAAATTGATTTTTTTTGTTGATTCCTAACATCACTATAACTCACTTGAGTTTGTGACTAGGCAATTGATAACAAATATTTCGGTCAAGCTATTTCCTAAATCAACTAGAGTAACTTACTCTATCCCAGTAGAATAATATAATGGTACATATGACCTATCTTTACCCAAAAGAAAGAAATTCCAGAATTATTTTTTTAGAAAGATTTGCTTATCAAAATTTAAATACAAACCAAAATCGCAGTTGAATCTTTGGAAATCAATATCCCATTGTGGTTCGGTTCTTAAGGTCAAATAAACTTCCTTAGCTAATTTAATTTTTGTAGTAAGCCTTAAGATCAAAAGGTTTCTATAACTTTTATAGGTGCCCGCATATGTAATTGAGTTTGATTCACTCGAGTACAATGCTCCTCCAAATTCACTGGTATAATCACTTCCATACCAATACGACAACATTATGTCTGAACCAAACGCATGAACACCAACATTGGCCAACATGCCATCACCATATCTTTTGTAAACTATTGAATCGCGCTTATTATTTCTGTTTCCAATATAACGCGTGTCGAAGTAAATGCCCTTAAGATGTTTTCTATTGAGCTTGTATTTAAAGTAAACTCCTGCTGCCCCATTTAAATTGGTATAAACTCCTTCTCGATCATAACCAATATAACCACCCCTTGCAATTTGGCCACCATTATGCCTGCCTGTACCTTGAATGATAGTTTTGAACTCAAATTTTTCTGTATTCACTTTAAATGCATTTACACTTACACCTACTACAAGTCGCTCGTAGTCGTCAACCAACCTGTAAAGTACATTTTGCCAATCTATCCAAACATCTGCATCAATTTTTTTCTTACTCAATATATATTGAATGCCGGTTTCCATTCTATTGGTCATTACTCTTTCAAAAGCGTAAACCGGTTCGGCCAAGCCATGATTAAGGCTGCCATCTAAATTACCAAATATCATTTTGAAATCTTTTTTGTGATAACGAATCGAAAACGTTGGCAAAACCTCATTAAAATCTTTATAACCAAAATCTTTTCTTAAATAAACACCTCCTTCAATACAAACATTTTTAGAGATCTGATATCCCAATTGTGGATTAAATTGAAATCCGAAAATCGTATACCCATCTATCATCGGGCCAAAATTTTCAATGTCTTTTTGATAACCTAATCCTTGCAACTTGAAATAAGGCTTTTCCTCCTCAACGGTATCGATGTATTGGTTTTGATACAAATACGTATTATCAACCTGCGAAAACAAGTTAGAAGAAAGGAATAAAATAAAGATGAACTTTAGAAGTTTCAAAGCTTTAATTAATAGCTGTAAAGATATGTAATTTAATTAAATACAGCCTAATTTTTTAGTTTTTAACCTCAGGCTTGATGGCCTCATAAAAAGCCTTATGAACCTTACCGCGGATGCCTAATTTAGCGAGCTTATTATCTTCTGCATCCGGAAAAACACGATTACTTAAGAATACAACCACCAATTTACTTTTTGGATCGGCCCAAGCAAACGTTCCTGTAAAACCGGTATGACCAAAACTTTCTAGGCTACAATCACTAGTAACAGGACTGTCTTTTTTATCATCCGGTTCGGGTTTTTCAAAACAAATACCACGGCGGTTACCCGGGCAATATCTACACGAGGTATATAAACTCACCACATTGCTGTCTAAATATCTTTTTCCATTATAAACGCCTTTGTTCATATACATACCCATCAATTTTGCAACATCCATCGCATTTCCAAATAAGCCGGCGTGCCCCGCAACTCCTCCCATCAAAGCAGCACCCTGATCGTGAACAAATCCCTGCACAATTTGTTTGCGGAATTTTGAATCATTCTCTGTAGGCGCAATGTTTTGCAAAGGAAAACGTCTGAGTGGCTTATAAGTTAAACTTAAACCCATTTGAGTGTATATCTCGCTTACATACTCGTCCAATGGTTTTTTTGAAATGTCTTCAATGATCAATTTGGCATAATAGTATCCCAAATCGCTGTATAAATATTTACCGGGCTTTTCCAACTTGCTTTCGGTAATGCGTTTGTAAATGCTATCGGTAAAGCCACGTACAACAAATACTTTATTGGCCACCATGGTTGGGAAATTATCCGAACGTTTTTTAGAAATATACTCAGGTTTAAAATTTCCGCGCTTATCAATAGTTCTTAAAAAGAAAGGGATCCACGCTTGCATTCCCGACTGATGAGTAAAAACGTCTTCCATGGTCATGTCGGCCTTATTTGTACCCTCTAATTGTGGTAAATATTCTGCTAATCGTTTTGTATGATCAAATTTCTGTTCGCTTTCTAACTTCATCATAGCTAAAGCGCTTGCTGTTATTTTTGTTACGCTCGCAAGATCATAAATAGTCGCTTCATCCACCTTTGGCGATTCGGCCGCATAACTTTGTGTTCCAAAACATTTATTGTAGATCACTTCTCCATCATACATAGCTACAATTTGGCAACCCGGATAGGCTTTTTCGTTTATTCCATAAATAGCAATGCTATCTACCTTTGCGAATTTCTTTTTCTGATAATCTATTTTATTAATTTTTGCCTCCACTGGAATTGGCATAATATGCAAACCCGTGCCATAGGCAAAGTTTGTAGTAGAAACAGGTAATGTTGCATCGGTATAAAAATAACCGAGCATAGCTTCAGCGCTTGCTTTTACAAGACTTGGTAAATATTCATATCCTAATACTATTGCTTTGAAATTATTTTGTGAGTTTAATTTATTAAGTGCATAAGGATTCGCAAATACATTAAGCACCGTTGGCTTTAACCGAGCAATAGAATCTATCAATTGAAACGTTTGTTCACCAATTCCAAAATTATTAGCGGCTTTTAGAGTTGTTTTATTTATTTGGATCACTACCACATCGCTTTCAGAAATTCCGGCAAATACCTGAGCAATCGCTTCGGGCTTAGCATCATGTTTCAATCCAAAATGCTGAACATAAGTTGAAGATTTTAAAACATCGAATAGTTGATTTTGTTTTTCATCACCGAATGAAATTTCGGCGATCTTTAAAGTATCAGTACGTTTTAATGGTAAAAAGTTATTCTCGTTCTTTAATACTGTAATGGCTGCTCTTCCAAGTCTATCATTAAGCTCGGCGCTTGCTTTGGTATTAAGATCTTTACTTATATTCCTAAAAACGATCTCTTGCTTATTATTTAAGCCGCACCAGTATTTTGCTTGTAATATTTTTTTACAACGTAAGTCGATTTCCTCTTGAGTGATCTCTCCATTTTTAATTGCTAGTTCAATTGCTTCAATTGCCTTTGGTACACTTTCGCTAAACAATAATACATCATTTCCTGCCAATAATGCCTTCACATCCACTTTTCCGGGTTCAAAGAATTTTGAAACGCCTTTCATGTTCAAGGCATCTGTAAATATCAATCCTTTAAAACCCATTTGTGCTTTTAAAAGATCATTCACCACTTTTGGAGAAAGTGTGGATGCTAAATTTTGTGTGGTATCCAAACTAAGGATATTCATATGCGCCACCATAATACTTGCTAAACCTCTGTCAAATAAATAACGAAAAGGATACAATTCTAAAGTATCTAATCGCTCTTTACTATGATTAATAATAGGTAAGCCCTTGTGCGAATCCACATCTGTATCTCCATGTCCCGGAAAATGTTTTGCATTGGCCATCACATGTTCGTATTGCATTCCCAGCATATACATCGCCGATTTTTGCGAAACCTTAAATTTATTCTCTCCAAAACTTCTCATGCCTATTACCGGATTGTTTGGATTATTATTGATATCGGCAACCGGAGCGAAATTTATATGAATTCCTAAGCGTTTACATTCGCGGGCAATTTGTCGCCCCATGTAAAATATCAAACTGTCGTTTTGAATAGCGCCGAGTGTCATTTGTTTTGGATAATGTGGTGTGCTATCCAAACGCATAGCAAGTCCCCACTCTCCATCAATACTGTACATCAATGGCGTTTTTGCAACACTCTGATAATAATTCGCCAGTTTAGCTTGACGCCCCGGGCCACCTTGCATCCATATTAATCCGCCAATATTATACTTTTCAATAAGATCATGAATTTCGCGAACGTGTTTAATGTCTTTATTACTATATGCAGCTATCATAAACATCTGCGCCAAGCGTTGACGAGGTGTAAGAGAATTAAAAACAGAATCAACCCATTTGTTTTGGGATAATAAAAATTCAGGTTCTTGTTTTTCTCTAAACCCGAAAAAAACCAATGAACCCAATGCTATAAAAAGTATAAATCGCAATTTGGTCACGTATAAAATTACCTGTAATAAACACCACTGTTTCATCTATAACGCCAATGTTTTAAACAGTTACTTTTTAATACCAATTTTTATATTTTAGTAGGTTTGCCAAAAATTGTTTATTTTTACAGCATGTTAAACAACAAAGCATATTATTATTGGCATTCTACTCAAGGAACCGGTATGCTTTATTGATGATCAATTAATTTTCTCACAATACATAATACCCGGTTTAATGCCGGGTTTTTTATTTTATTACAATCACAACTATGAAAACGTATCCATTAAAACAAAACATTGAGCAGGTTTACAAAAACTACACAACTGAAGACTTCACCGTATGGAAAATATTATTTGAGCGGCAATTGCATTTACTCCAAAGCCTTGCTGCGCCTGAGTATTTAGAAGCCTTGACTAAAATTGGATTCACTGCCTATAAGATTCCAGATTTTAAAGAGGTCAACCTTACTTTAAGTAAAACTTCAGGTTGGAAACTTGAAGTTGTGGAGGGGATCATTAACGAATCTGATTTCTTTGAACTTCTCTCACAAAAACGTTTTCCAGCAACAACCTGGTTGCGAAAACTGAACGAATTGGATTATTTGCCTGAACCGGATATGTTTCATGATGTATTTGGACATGTGCCTTTATTGATAGAGCCAAAATTCAGTTCATTCTTTGAGGAATTCGGAAAATTAGGAGTGAAGTTCAAAGATCATACTCATATCGTTCAAATGCTCGGGAGAATTTACTGGTTTACCATTGAGTTTGGTTTAATGAAAAATGAAGATGAATTAAAAATTTATGGCGCAGGTATTTTATCATCTCACGGCGAAAGTAAATACTCAGTAAGTGATGAGCCATCTCATTTAGCCTTTAACGCCGAAACCATTATGAACACCGAGTTTGAGAATGATAAGATCCAAGATAAATACTTTGTTATCAATTCGTTTGAAGAGCTGTATAATAGTATGCCACTTATTCAACAAGTGATATCTGAAAACCTTATATTAACATAAAACGTTTTCTTAAATAAATGTGTATATTCGTCATGTTATTTGGTTCTTACCTTTAATTAAAAAGGAAGATTAAATGGGAATAGCGTTCAACTCGCTAACAGTACCCGCTGCTGTAATTCTCTATAAAGAACTGGTCATTCTTAAGCCACTGTACTCGACAAAATCGAGACGGGAAGGCGGCCAGTTAGAGATAAGTCAGAAGACCTGCCGTAACATTGTATCTTGGCGCTTTCGGGAAGTGAAGCTTAATAGAACGATAGTAAACGTGTTACATTTTAAAACACATATGCGCTTCGGTGCTGTTTTTTGCTTTAAAAAAACGGCCTTGGTGTTTATTCTTTTTTTTGGCATTGTAAAAGCACAGAATAAGGATACAATTTTGTTGCCTGAAGTAAATGTAAAAAGCACAAAACTAAACTCTTCACTTACCGGAAAAAAAATTCAAAAAATTGATTCGTTGACCTTAGAATTATTCAAGAATCAAACTTTGGATGTGCTTTTAAGCAACAACACGCCAATTTTTATAAAAAATTACGGGCCTGGGGCTTTACAAACCACAACATTTCGCGGAGGCAATGCATCACAAACCGCCATTTTATGGAATGGATTGAATATCCAAAACAGTATGCTGGGCCTAACCGACATTAGTAATATTTCGGGAAGTTTATTTAATTCGGTAGAAATTGAATACGGCGGTTCATCGGCCTTATGGGGCTCCGGTGCAATGGGCGGCGCAGTACATTTAAATAATACACATGCATTTAACAAAGGCGTTTACACAAAATTAAATACCCTCATTAGCACAATTGGTTCGCGATCGGCGTTTACCGATGTAGGCTATAGTAATTCAAAAATTAGTTTTGCATTAAAGGCTTCTGTTATTAAGAATAAAAATGAGTATGCCTTTTATAACGACAGCAATGTTTTGGTAAAACGAAAAGACGCCTCTTATGAGCAATTAAGCGCGATGCCCGAACTTAAATGGTTTATTAATAATCATAACACCGTGCAAGCTGGGGCTTGGTTAACTAAAGGTATCCGAAACATTCCAAACTTTAGCAACATTCATAATAAAATTCAACAAACTGATGAAAGTGAACGAATGAATTTTAATTGGTACCATTCAAAAAATAGGATAACAAATAATTTAAAGGTTGCCCATTTTACTGAGCGATTGGATTATTTGGACAGTATTTCAAGAATTGACTCAAGAAGTACTATGCAAACACGTATTATTGAAGATGATCTTTATTTCAAGTGGCAAAGCAACCATACGCTTAACATTGGATTTAATTATACCAAAAACGAAGGACTAACCGAATATTATTATGGAAGTAAATTCATTGAAAGATATTCGTTTATTACCTCACACAGAGATGTTTTTTTTAATAGCAAACTTACAACAAACGCAGCTATTCGTGCTGAACACACCAGTTCAAATTTAAATCCTATCACATATAACTTTGGCGCGGAATATGTTCCATTCAAAAAATTGCTATTAAAACTAAATGCTGGAAAAGTATATCGAATTCCAACATTGAATGACTTGTATTGGACCCCCGGTGGAAATCCCAGTTTAAAACCCGAAGAAGGTTATACCGCGGATGGCACAGCAGAGTATTCAACTTCAAATGGAGCATATAATCTATTAGTTAGCGGAAGTATATTTTATAAACTCATTTCAAACTGGATCCAATGGGTGCCATACGGTGTAGGTTATTCTCAGCCGGTTAATTTGCAGGAAGTATATAGTCGTGGTGCAGAAACCTCATGGCAAACCGGATACACCAAAGACAAATTCAACATACAGTTAAAATGCATAACGTCGTATGTACTTTCCACAATTAGCAAAACTGAATTAGAAGGCGATGAAACACTAAATAAACAATTGATCTACACGCCACGTTACACAATTAATTCTTCTCTCACTTTAATATATAAAACATTTGCAATCTCATATTTCAATAATTATATTGGATACAGGTTTACTGCCAGCGATAATAGCGTTTGGCTAAACCCATACCACTACTCTACTTTAAGAGCTATATATACTAACCGTTTCCAAAAAATGGAGCTAGGGTTTTTTGGAAACATTAACAATGTTTTAAATAAGCAAATAGAAATTTTAGCAAACAGACCCATTGCCCTACGTTATTTTGAAATTGGAATACAATTAAATTATAAAAAAACATAAAAAAAACAAAATGAAAAAAACAATTACCTTTATCGCTTTAGCGCTTAGCTTTACTTCCTTAAAATCGCAAACCTCCACAGTTACCGTCAGTTTCGAAACCTTTACGCTTTCGCCAAACACAGCTTATAGTAATACAAATAGTGTTGCCTTTTCAACAGCAAGTGTATCTTTTCAATATCAGTGGCATACGAGTTTCAATTATTGGAGTGGTGGCTTTTCGTACACCAATAAATACGATTCGGCAGCAATTGTAACTTCTACGCCAGGCTTGTGCGGCGTTAAACCATTTAAAGGCTATAATAATTCAAATACCTACGTGATTGCTCAAGACAAAAGCATTATTAACTTAAGCGCGCCTTCTACTACAGTAGATGGTTTCTATATAACCAACAGCACATATGCTTATAAAGCAATTCGTCATGGCGACGCCTTTGCCCGAAAATTTGGCGATACCACAGGAACCGGATCCGGAACAACAATTGCCCAAGGATCTTACCCTGATTTTTTTAAAGTAACTGTGAAAGGCTATAAAAACGGAAGTTTAAAAACGGATAGCGTACCTTTTTTCTTAGCTGATTACCGTTTCGCAAATAATGTTCAAGATTTTGTGATTAGTAACTGGCAGTGGGTAAACACAACCACTCTTGGAGATGTTGATAGTTTAAAATTTTACATTTACACAAGTGATAACGGATCATTTGGGCCAAACACTCCGCTCTTTTTTGGTATGGACAATTTCACAATCAAATATTCTACTACAGGAATCAACGAGTTAAGCGCGATTAATAACACAAAACTTTACCCAAATCCAACAAACAATGACCTTAATATTGATAATTCAGCAAACACAGAAATACATTTTCAATTAATGAACATAAATGGAACTATCATTAAAGAAGAAAAAACAAATAGTTCAGTTAAATGGGATCTTTCGGAACTTCCTAAAGGAATATATCTTGTAAAACTTTCTGATGAAAAAAATAGTGTGGTCAAAAAATTAGTAAAACAGTAAACTCACATAATAAGGCCGTAAGTACTTTGTGAAATTATTTTACGCGTTCAAGAACAGCCATAACTTCGGTGTAATTCAAGAACAACAATTTAATTTCGAATTTTATAGACAGAACATCGTTTGTTTTATAAATAAAATCTCCAAAAGTACTTACGGTCCAGTTATGAAAATGTACGCTGTAGTCTTGCTCAAAAAGTTCTTTGGTACGTTTATCAATAGATTCTTTTCCTTTTGTTTCATTCCAATGTATGGCCCATTCTTCAAAATGAGGATAATGATCTAATTCACAACGATAATCGGCCAAAAGATGTTCAAAAGGGGTGTTTACTCTTTCTTTATCGGCACAAAAACGTTTATCAGGAATGGCGTAAAAAAGAATTCCGCCTGGTTTAATTTTTTTAAGGTGAGTTTCAATAGTTGTAATAGGACTTTTGCAATGCTCCAACATGTGATTGGCCACAATAAAATCCAGTGAGCCATCGGCAAATGTTGCTAATTTTTCTCCGTCGTCTATCACATCAACATCTACAAGGTTATAATTTGCTAATTCTGCATAATGATGGCGAAGATCGGGTTTACTCATGCGATCCACATATTTCACGTGCGCGTTTGCTGGTAATTGAAGTGGGATATGCAAGGCGCCAATCTCAATACCATTTCCGTGCAAATATTTAGTAGCGAAAAAGTAACGATTCTTTTCAACCGTATTAAAAACCGAAGTTACCGAACGTAAAACTCTTTTCTTTAAACCTTTTAGCATGTTTCAAATATAGGGAAAATACCGAATTTGTTCAGATGGAAATATAGCTATCTTTGTAAAAAAATAACATGAAAAAAATAGGCATAATAGGTTCGGGTATTGTTGCAAAAGTTTTAGCAACAGGTTTTATAAAGCATGGTTATACTGCAATGCTTGGCACCAGAGATACGAGTAAGCTTGCCGAGTGGCTACAAAAAAATCCGTTAGGTAAAATTGGAAGTTTTTCAGATGCTGCTGCTTTTGGAGAAATTATTGTGCTTGCCGTTAAAGGTAGCATTGCCAAAGATGCCATTAAATTATGTGGAGAAATTAATTTAAAGAATAAAACCATTATTGATGCAACTAACCCAATTGGAGATGCTCCGCCTGAGAACGGCGTTATAAAGTATTTTACAGATAGTAATAATTCTTTATTGGAAATTTTACAAAATGACATAAAAGACGCTCATTTTGTAAAAGCATTTAACTCAGTTGGTAGCGCCTTAATGGTTGATCCTGATTTTGGAGGAACAAAACCCAGCATGTTCATTTGTGGAAATAACGATAATGCTAAAGCCGAAGTAAAGCAAATTCTTGATAAGTTTGGCTGGGAAACCGAAGACATGGGAAAAGCTATTAGTGCTCGAAGTATTGAACAGCTTTGTATCCTATGGTGTTTACCTGGATTTCTTAGAAATCAATGGTCTCACGCCTTTAAACTCCTAAAAAAATAGAATAAAAAGTTATGGCAGAAATCTTCGAGACTTTTGCTTTATATTTGTGCTAACAACCAAAGTATTATGAGTATTAAAATTGCCAAAACAAACCACTCGGTTATCGACCTTATAAAAGATCGTTGGAGCGCACGTTCATTTTCAGATAAAGACATTTCACAAAACGAATTAGAAACTATTTTAGAAGCGGGTTCTTGGGCTTTTAGTTCTAACAATGCACAACCCTGGAGTTTTGTATATGCACATCGCAAAGATTCTTCATTTGAAAAGTTGACGAACTGCTTAATGGGGGGCAATCAGCCATGGGCAAAAAATGCAGCAGTTTTGATTGCCGTACTTGGCGATAAGAAAAATGCAAATGGAACTGAAAATAAAATTGCTCGACACGATGTAGGCGCAGCAAACGCTACATTAATGTTGCAGGCACTTAGCATGGGTATTTATGGTCATGTGATGGGAGGTTTTGATGCTGCAAAAGCCGTTGAAACCATTGGAATAAATACTGAAACGCATGAGCCAATTGTATTTATTGCATTAGGCTATTTAGATTCTGCCGAAAAATTAGAAGAACCATTTCAAGGTAGAGAGCTAACAGCGCGCACACGAAAAAGTTTGAGCGAGATCTCGAAACATTTTGTTTGATCCTTTTTCTTCCTAAATCAATAAAGTTTTGGTCTTGTAAAAATAATTTTGGATTATTGAATTATTATTTACAATATTTGCAAAACATTAATTAAAAATTTAAAACACAAGAGCACAAACTAAAAATGAAAACACTTAATTTCATTCTTTGCTCAACTGGAATCACCAGTAAAATTAGCTCCTTGAGCAAGAGTGTGTTTTTTTCAACAGCTAACCTGTTGTTTCTTTTACCCGCACGCCCGGTATTTTGTATCCGACGTTGATCTAAATTCTTTTCAGGTCTAACAATTAATTCTGTTGATCGACAGGGTTGATCTTCATTATTTTTAATTCAAAATCAATTTTTGACATGCAACATTTTATTGTGCAAGTTGCCCTTGAGCAACATTTGCACTATGCAGATACTATCTGTAACGAAATGGAGTTGTCGGCTAAAGCCAGAGGAACCGGCATAGCCAAACGAACTCCAGAATATATCCGGCAAAAAATGCTGGAAGGAAAAGCAGTGATCGCTCTTACAAAACAAGGCGATTGGGCCGGATTTTGCTACATAGAAACGTGGAGCCACGGAAATTATGTGGCTAACTCAGGTTTAATTGTTGCGCCTGCTTTCAGAAAAAGCGGATTAGCAACTACCATCAAAGAAAATATCTTTGAACTTTCGAAGAACAAGTATCCGCATGCCAAAATATTTGGTCTTACAACCGGACTTGCAGTAATGAAGATCAATTCTGAATTGGGTTACGAACCCGTAACCTACTCTGAACTTACCCAAGACGAGGCTTTTTGGAAAGGCTGTCAAAGTTGTGTAAATCATGAGATATTGATAAGCAAAGACAGAAAAAATTGTTTGTGCACAGCCATGCTTTACGATCCAAAAGAAAAGAACAAACCCCGGTGGTTTGATTTTAAAGGAAAGAAAAAAGTAATGGAACGTTTGCTAAAAATAAAGCAAACTGTATTCCTAAAACCAATAAAAACATTAAAAGAAGAATTAATTAAAATTTAAAATGGAAAACAACAACGTGATACTTGCATTTAGCGGTGGCTTAGACACCAGCTTTTGCGCCATATACCTAAAAAAAGAACTTGGTTTAAATGTTCATGCCATAACAGTTGATACAGGAGGCTTAAGCCCGAAAGATAAAATTCAACTCGAAAAACATGCAACAGCACTAGGCGTTGCTTCATTAAAAATTGTAGATGCAAAAACAGCCTACTACCAAAAAGTGATCAAATACCTGGTATTTGGAAATATTTTAAAGAACAACACTTATCCCCTTTCTGTTAGTGCCGAAAGGATCATTCAAGCACTCACTATAGCCGAGGAAGCAAAATCATTCGGCGCATCGGCCATAGCGCACGGAAGTACAGGCGCAGGCAACGACCAAGTTAGATTTGATATGGCTTTTCAAATTCTTTTACCTGAAATAAAGATCATCACTCCTATCAGAGACCTTAAACTATCGAGGCAAGAGGAAATTGAGTATTTGAAAAATAGCGGCATAGAAATGAATTTCGAAAAAGCAGTATACAGTATCAATAAAGGAATTTGGGGTACATCGGTTGGAGGAAAAGAAACACTCAGTTCTCACCTTCCGCTTCCTGAACAGGCCTGGCCAACTATAGTTAATAAAACTATTGAGGAGAAAATAAAATTAAGTTTTGAAAAAGGTGAATTGAAAAAGATCAATGATACCCATTTTGAAAACCCGGTAAACGCCATTGAAGAATTGTCAAATATTGCTTCTCCCTTTGGAATTGGAAGAGATATTCATGTAGGCGATACAATTATTGGCATCAAAGGACGGGTTGGTTTTGAGGCAGCGGCTTCCATTATTACCATTAAGGCTCATCATGCTTTAGAAAAACATGTGCTCACCAAATGGCAATTGTATTGGAAAGATCAACTGGCTTTGTGGTACGGAAACTGGATGCACGAGGGACAATATTTGGATCCAAGTATGAGAGATATGGAAGCTTTTTTTGAAAGCACGCAAAACTTAGTGAATGGCGATGTATTTGTGAGTTTACTTCCTTACAGATTTACAATTAACGGAATTTCATCTCCACACGATCTGATGAACGAAAAATTTGGATCGTATGGCGAAATGAACACATCATTTACAGGAGATGATGTAAAAGGATTCACAAAGATCTTTGGTAACCAAACTGCTATTTATTATCAAGTAAACGACTGCCTACCGACAAGGCAGGTATTGCAACACTCTTTAACCGAACTAGAAAATGATTAAGGCCGGAATAATAGGCGGCGCAGGTTATACAGGCGGCGAAACGTTGAGAATATTGCTTCACCATCCTGAAGTTGAAATTACTTTTGTGCAAAGCCAGAGCCAAGCAGGGAAAAAAATTTATGAAACGCACCACGATTGCTTTGGCACAACTGAATTGGTATTTCAAAAAGAATTGGGGGAAGCGGATGTTATATTCCTTTGCAAAGGACATACAGAATCAAAAAAGTTTTTGGAAAGTAATAAGATCCCTCAAAAAACAAAGATCATTGACTTAAGTACAGACTTTAGACACAAAAGTAATTCCTCTTTCAACAATTTAGAGTTTGTGTACGGACTTCCTGAATTAAATAAAGAGAAGATCAAAAAAGCAAATGCTATTGCTAACCCTGGATGCTTTGCAACTGCCATTCAATTAGCGCTTTTGCCATTGGCTTCAAATAAATTGATCCATTCCGAAATTCATGTTAATGCAACCACAGGTTCTACAGGCGCAGGACAAAACTTAAGTGAAGCAAGTCATTTTTCGTGGAGAAGTAATAATCAAAGCGTTTATAAAATCATGGAGCATCAACACGAAAAAGAAATCACAGAATCATTGAGTCAATTGCAAAATCTTAATCATCAATTCGTTTTTGTGCCACAAAGAGGTTCGTTTACAAGAGGTATTTACGCGGTAACTTATCTAGAAGGTAATTTTGATTCAAAGGAAATAAAACAACTCTATGAGAATTTTTATTCAAACCATCCTTTTGTTCATTTGACTCCATTTGATATTGATGTAAAACAAGTAGTAAATACCAATAACTGTTTCATCAACATTCATACTCAAAAAAATAAATTAATTATTATTTCGGCCATTGATAATTTGCTTAAAGGCGCGGCTGGGCAAGCTGTTCAAAACATGAACTTAATGTTCAATTTTAATGAAACAACAGGATTAAAACTAAAACCATCAACTTATTAAATAAACTTACGGTCACCCTGAGCGAAGTCGAAGGGCGATCACAAAACAAAAACAATGAAAACATTTAACGTATACCCACTAATGCCAATAACCCCTGTAAAAGCTCAAGGCTCTTATCTTTGGGATAATAACGGCAAGAAATATATTGATCTTTATGGCGGTCACGCTGTGATCTCTATTGGTCATACACATCCATATTATGTAGAAAAGATAACTGAACAATTAGATAAGATCGCCTTTTATTCTAACTCAGTTCAAAATCCATTGCAAGAAGAATTAGCATATAAACTTGGCGAATTGAGCGGTTACAATGATTACAGTTTATTTTTATGTAACTCCGGCGCAGAAACAAACGAAAATGCTTTGAAGCTTGCTTCATTTCATAACGGTAGAAAAAAAATAATTGCGTTCAACAAAAGTTTTCACGGCAGAACATCTTTGGCGGTTGCCGCAACTCATGATACAAGCATTCAAGCAAAAGTTAATGGCCATGAAGTATTATTTCTTCCTTTAAATGACAGCGAAAAATTTATTGAAACCATTAATGACTCCATTTGTGCTGTTATTATTGAAGGAATTCAAGGCGTTGGTGGAATTAATATACCAACCATTGAATTCTTGAATTTGATTAGAAAAAAATGCTACGAGCACGGTGTTGCATTGATTCTAGATGAAGTTCAATCTGGTTACGGAAGGTCAGGGAAATTTTTTGCTCACCAATATGCTTTTATTCATCCCGATATTATTACAGTTGCAAAAGGGATGGGCAACGGATTTCCTGTAGCAGGAACATTAATAGCGCCTCATTTTGAAAGTAAATACGGAATGTTGGGCACAACGTTTGGTGGAAATCATTTGGCTTGCGCCGCTTCGATTGCTGTGTTAGATGTGATCAAAAATGAAAATTTGATCGAAAGAGCATTCGAAGTTGGAGAAAAATGGATGAAGTGTTTAAAAAATATTCCTAGTGTTAAAGAAGTGAGAGGAAAAGGCTTGATGATTGGTGTTGAATTTGAATTCCCTATTGCAGAACTAAAGAACTCTCTTAACAATGAGTTCAATATTCTAGTTGGAACAGCGTCCAACAAAAATGTTATCAGGCTTTTACCTGCCTTAACTATTAATCAAGAAGATATTAATGTCTTCAACTCTGCTCTTGAACAAATTTTGTTGAACCAATTAAAACTCGCTTAGCTATGCAACATTTTACTACTGTATACGATGTAACAGATCCGCTTCAATTAGTTAATGAAGCCATTGAACTAAAATCATCTCCATACTCCTTTTCCACTATAGGAAAAAACAAAACTTTAGGCTTAATATTTTTAAATCCAAGTTTAAGAACTAGGTTAAGTACACAAAAAGCAGCCAAAATGTTAGGCATGGAAGTAATGATAATGAATATGGATAAAGAAAGTTGGGCTATTGAGTGGAATGATGACGTAGTGATGAATGGCTCAACCGTTGAACATATTAAAGACGCTGCAGCAGTTTTAGGGTCGTATTGTGATATTATCGGAATCAGATGTTTTCCTTCGCTTACAGATAAAAAGTTAGATTATAGCGAGAAACTATTAATTCAACTTATGAGGTACTGCAATGTTCCTGTTGTAAGCCTAGAATCTGCTACTTTACATCCTTTGCAAAGTTTAGCCGACGCCATAACCATAAAAGAGAATTGGAATGCACCATATAAACCTAAAGTTGTATTAAGTTGGGCTCCTCATATAAAAGCCTTACCGCAAGCAGTTGCCAATTCATTTGCAGAGTGGATGACAAAGATAGAAGTTGATCTTACTATTGCTCAGCCTCAAGGTTATGAATTGTGTGAAGATTTTACAAAGGGCGCAACTATTGAGCACGATCAAGAGAAAGCATTACAAAATGCCGATTTTGTATATGTAAAAAACTGGTCCTCCTATAATGATTACGGTAAAACTCCTGAAGTAAAAGAAAACTGGATGCTGGATGTTGAAAAATACAAATTAACCAATACTGCAGGCATTATGCATTGTTTACCTGTAAGAAGAGATGTTGAGTTAAGCAGTAAATTAATTGATCATTCAAATAGTTTGGTGCAAAAGCAAGCCGCCAATAGGGTTTTTGCCGCGCAGGTTGTACTAAAAAATTTACTTGCAACAGTAAGCACTAAAACAAACGCCAACATTTTCCATTTAGAGACAGAGAAAGCATGAAAGATCTAACGATAGTAAAAATTGGAGGGCAAATAATTGACAATGAAAAAGAGTTGAATAAATTTCTTATTTCGTTTTCAAAAATCAAAACAGCAAAGCTTTTGGTACATGGAGGAGGAAAATTGGCTACTGAACTCTGCTCCAAACTTGGCATAGAAACTAAAATGGTTGAAGGGAGAAGAATTACGAATGCTGAAACGCTTAAAATAGCAACTATGGTTTACGCGGGTTTGATAAATAAATTGATTACAGCAAAACTTAATAGTTACAAAACATATGCCATTGGCCTATGCGGCGCTGATGCTTTTATGGTCCCTTCTGAAAAAAGAAAAAAAGGAAAAATTGATTACGGCTTTGTAGGTGATGTTATTGCAAAAAAGATAAATACCGATTTTCTAAAACTATTACTCGATAAAAACATCAGCATGATAATTGCTCCAATAACAAGTACAAAATCAGGACAATTACTAAATACTAACGCCGATACAATTGCCTCCACTTTAGCATCATCTCTAGGAAAATACTATAAAGTAAAATTTATTTATTGTTTTGAAAAAGAGGGAGTATTAAATGGAAATAAAGTGATAAAAACACTAAACAAAACAACTTACGCAAAACTTAAAGCTAAAAAAGTAATAACCGATGGTATGATCACAAAACTGGACAATGCTTTTGCCGCTATCGAAAAAAACGTAAGTCAAGTAACTATTGGAAAGGCCAATGAATTAAACAAATTATTAAAGCAACATGCAGGAACAACAATTACAAAATAAAATAAGCGAAGAGCTTTACAAGGATCCCTTTGATTTGCTTTGCCAATTAATACAAACGCCAAGCTTTAGCAAAGAAGAGAATACTACAGCTTTACAAATACAAAACTTCTTTGAACAAAGAGGGGTCGCAACCCATAAGCATTTAAATAATGTGTGGGCAAAAAATAAATTTTACAACAAAAGTAAGCCTACGTTTCTTTTAAACTCTCATCATGATACCGTAAAACCAAATAAAGGCTATACGCTCGATCCATTCTTGCCAATTCAAAAGAACGGAAAACTGTTTGGCTTAGGAAGCAACGATGCCGGAGGAGCTTTGGTATCACTAATGGCTACTTTTCTTCATTTTTATAATGAACCAGACCTGAAATACAATATTATTTTTGCCGCAAGTGCAGAAGAAGAAATTTCGGGAATAAAGGGTATTGAGGCTCTACTTCCTCATCTTGGAAAAATTGAATTTGGAATTGTAGGAGAACCAACATTAATGAACTTAGCCATTGCCGAAAAAGGCCTAATGGTTTTGGATTGTATGAATTACGGGAAAGCGGGGCATGCTGCGAGAGAAGAAGGCGATAATGCAATTTATCATGCTTTAAAAGATATGGAATGGTTTAAAAATTATCAGTTTGCTAAAATCTCTCCCCTCCTCGGTTCCGTAAAAATGAGCGTAACAAGTGTTGAAACTGAAAATAAAGCACATAATATTATTCCCTCTGAATGCAAATTTGTGGTTGACGTTAGAGCAAATGAATTATATTCCCTTGAAGAGATCCTTTCGGAAATAAAACAACATGTTACTTGCGAAATTAAACCAAGAAGTTTAAGAATACGGCCTTCTTCTATAAACATGGAACATCCATTAGTTAAAAGTGGCATTAAACTAGGAAGATCGCTTTACGGCTCTCCAACCACAAGTGATAAGGCCTTGATGAATTTCCCTACTTTAAAAATTGGACCCGGCGATAGTGCCAGGAGCCATACAGCGGATGAATTTATTTATGTGGACGAGATAAAAGAAGGAATTGAATTATATACAAAATTAATTAACGAAATAATTTATTAAAAACTTTAATCTGATACTCTATCAAACGGATGGCACACTGAGCGGAGTCGAAGTGCGTCCCAAGAGCGATAAAATGTAAAGTCCCTCGACTCCGTTCGGGATGACATTTAGAATAGCAAAAACGATAATTATGAAAACAAAACTCTGGCAAAAAGAAAACCTGCCTACCGGACAGGCAGGCAAAACCGATTCCATCATCGAAAATTTTACCATTGGCAATGATCAAAATTTGGATATGCTTATTGCACCATTTGATGTTATTGCTTCAAAAGCGCATGCAAAAATGCTGGGCAAAGTTGGGTTGATCTCTACTCAAGAGTGCGCCCAGTTGTTACAAGGGCTAAACGAGGTTGAATTGCTTCTTATGAATGGTAAATTCGAAATAGAAGAAGGCGTAGAAGATATCCACTCACAAATTGAGTTTTATCTTACAAAAAAATATGGCGAAACTGGAAAAAAGATCCATACGGCACGGTCGCGGAACGACCAGGTTTTAACAGCCATTAAACTGTATTTAAAACACGAATTGGAATTAGTAAGTTCAAAAGCTAAGCAACTTATTCAATCCTTTTTAAAATTAAGTCAAAAACATAAAGGCGTTCTTCTTCCGGGTTATACGCATTTTCAAATTGCTATGCCTTCTTCCTTCGATATGTGGTTAAGTGCTTATGCCGAAAGTTTGGAAGATGATCTTGAACTTTTGAAAGCTGCACATAAAATATGTGATAAAAATCCATTGGGCAGCGCGGCTGGTTACGGCACTTCGTTTTCAATCGACAGAGAATTCACAACAAAAGAAATGGGATTTGCAGCCTTAAACAAAAGTTCGGTTTATGCACAAATGACAAGAGGAAAATCAGAAAAAGTTGCGGCCATTGCCATTTCTTCAATTGCTCATACGATCTCCAAATTCTCTTACGATGTATGCTTGTACTTATGCCAAAATTTTGGATTTATTTCTTTTCCCGAAAATTTAACCACTGGCAGCAGCATCATGCCACATAAAAAAAATCCGGATGTATTTGAATTGTTAAGAGCAAAATGTAATATTTTGCAAGGTTTGCCGAATCAACTCACGCTTCTTACCAATAATTTACCAAGCGGTTATCACAGAGATATGCAACTTACAAAAGAATTGATATTCCCTGCATTCGGCACCGTAAATGAATGCATGGATATATTGCTTCATATTCTTCCGCAACTAGAAGTGAACCAAAGTTGCATCAGCGATAAAAAATACGATTATTGTTTTAGCGTTGAAGAAGTAAATAAATTAGTATTGAGCGGCATTTCATTTAGAGATGCGTATCAGATCATTGCCAACAACATAAAAATTAATGATTTCAATCCCGCACGAACAATTGATCATTCACATATTGGAAGTATAGGAAATTAATTACTTCCCATCCTCTATCAACGTAACAATCCCTGCGGTATTAATATTAAGCGTGTATTTATGTTTGCCGCTCGGAACGTCTATAGAGCCCGGAACATCACCGGTAATTTCTGATTTGCCTTTTGGAATATCTTTATACTCGGTAGTTTTTACCGAAGCAACAGTGCCAAAATCGGCCGGTCCAACTTTTACGGCAAGCGCCGTAGCATAAGTATTCCTTACGCGAATTTGTCGTCTATGTTTAAAACAACTTGAAGAGCTTAGAACAAAACCAAAGCTGAGTAAAATAAAAATTATCCTCTTAAGATTCATCATAATTAAAGATAGTGAATTTTTTACGAAATCGAGAAAACACTAAAAATAATAAACGCCCTCTTGGAATTAACTTTAGTTTCCTTTTTTTTCACAAAGTCAGTAGATGCTAAGTTTTTATGCTACATTTTAAAATAGAACAAAAAAACTAACTCTTGGTCCATTTACTTTGTGTCCCTGCAGACAGGTAGGTTTGCGAATTCGTGGCTAAAATTACACTAAAAATTTTCCTCAGCCAACTTCTAAGGATCTATTTTAAACTGTTTGCTTAACCCCTACCCCTACCAACGAAGCCACAAACTCATCAAACAAATAGCGCGAATCGTGTGGGCCAGGGCAAGCCTCCGGATGATACTGCACCGAAAACACTGCTTTGTCTTTTAAACGAATGCCTTCAATGGTTTTATCATTAAGGTTAACATGTGTAATTTCAATATTTTTATTCTTAGCTATCTCATCGGCGTTTACACTAAAGCCATGGTTTTGCGAAGTGATCTCGCATTTGCCACTCACCAAATTCTTTACCGGATGATTGATGCCGCGATGACCCGCATGCATTTTATAAGTTGAAATTCCTTGTGATTGCGCTAATATTTGATGTCCTAAACAAATTCCAAACACAGGTTTGCCTGCGCCAATAATTTGTTTTACCAATTCAGTTTCCTCTTTCATTACGCCAGGATCTCCAGGACCATTACTTAACATAAATCCATCAGGACTAAACTCCAACATTTCTTTCAAAGAAGTTTTCATTGGAAACACTTTCAAATAACATCCTCTTTCGGCAAGCGAACGTAAAATGTTTTTCTTAGTGCCAAAATCAACAACCGCTACTTTATGTTTAGACTTTATATCTCCAAAAGTATACACCTCTTTTGTGGCCACCTTTGATGATAGTTCTAAACCTTCCATTGTAGGTACTTTTGACAGTTTCTCTTTTAAAATATTAATATCACTAATGTCTGATGAAATAATGCAATTCATCGCGCCTTTATCTCTCACATATCTTACCAAAGCGCGCGTATCAATATCACTGATGGCAACAATTTTATTTTTCTCAAAATAACTTTGCAAGCTTTCTGTGGCGCGTGGGCGCGAAAATCCTTTATTAAATTTTTTACAGATCATTCCCGAAATTTTAACCGAATCGCTCTCTACCTCGTTGGTTTCAACCCCATAATTACCAATATGAGCATTATTCATAATAATAACTTGCCCGTAATACGATGGATCGGTAAAAATTTCCTGGTAACCAGTCATGCCGGTATTAAAACAAATTTCGCCTGTGGTAGTGCCAATAGCTCCGGCCGCCTTGCCCTCAAACACTTTCCCGTCTTCTAAAAGTAGTATTGCTTTTGGGGTAACTTGGTATTTTAGTTGCATAGTTTTAAGTAATATTCCGGGATGTAAAGTTCTTATTTATTTGCTTAAAAAACCATAGATGTTAATAGGTTTTAATAAATCCAGTCACTTTCTAATGACTATTTATAAGCAAAAGCTAATGAATTGCTCTCTCATAGTACTTTTATAGTACTATGTTTCGGGACTTATTATTTATTAATGGAAAGTTTGAGGCCTTTAATGATTTGGGCGTGCCGGCGAAGCTCACGGTCAAAAAAGCTGGAAGTTCGCCCGCCGTCGGGCTTTTCGCTTCAAGCCTGCTTGTCCTTTGCTATGTTTGTAGGCCTGCGGTGGCTTCCTTCGGTCGCCTCCTTGCCCAACAAACATAAGGCAAAGTCCGGTGCAGGGCTTTGCGCTTCAATCCCTCACGCAGCCCGCCGTAAAAAAGAGCTAATCCCTATAGGTATCGGGACTCTGCATCACTGTCTCTTACGGTAAAAAAACAGCCGTTTGGGGATGAGGCAAAAATTACGTAGTTTTGTCCGAATTTTAAATCTAAAATTCAACTCCTATGGCATCTCACTATTTAACTGAGAAGTTTGTCACCGAAGGACTAACTTACGATGACGTTCTATTAGTTCCGGGCTATTCGGAAATACTTCCTCGCGAAGTAAACATTGGCTCGCATTTTTCAAAGAATATTGTTGTAAATACGCCTATTGTTTCAGCGGCGATGGACACCGTAACCGAACATAAATTAGCTATCGCTATTGCCCAAGAAGGCGGAATTGGTGTATTACATAAAAATATGTCGATTGAAGATCAAGCCCTGCAAGTTCGCAAGGTAAAGCGAAGCGAAAGCGGAATGATACTTGATCCCATTACTTTAAAAGATAAAGCTACCATTGGCGAGGCGCTTGCCATCATGCAAGAAAATAAAATTGGCGGTATACCTGTGGTTGATAAACAAAATAGGCTTATTGGCATTGTTACCAATCGCGACCTTCGTTTTGAAAAAAACATGAAAAAGCCGGTTATTCAAATAATGACCAAGCGTAAAGAAATAGTTACAGCTCAAAATGGCATTAACCTTAAGCAAGCCGAAGAAATTTTACAAAAAAACAAGATCGAAAAACTTCCCATACTTGATAAAAAAGATCAGTTGGTTGGTTTGATCACCTACAAAGATATTATTAAAATAAAAGTAAACCCTAACGCTGCAAAAGATAAAATGGGGCGTTTACGCGTTGCAGCAGCCGTTGGAATTACTGCCGATACAATGCAGCGTGTTGAAGCTCTTGTTGCAGCCGGAGTTGATGCCATTATTATTGACACAGCACACGGACACAGCAAAGGCGTTATTGAAAAATTAAAAGAAGTAAAACGCAAATACAAAAACATTGATGTTATAGTTGGAAACATTGCCACAGGTAAAGCCGCATTAGATCTTTATAAAGCAGGAGCCGACGGTGTAAAAGTTGGTATTGGCCCCGGTTCTATTTGCACCACGCGTGTTATTGCAGGTGTTGGTGTGCCTCAATTATCTGCTATTTTAGAGGTGGCTGAGGCTTTAAAAGGAAAAAATTGCCCTGTAATTGCAGATGGTGGTATTCGTTTTACAGGAGATGTTGTAAAAGCATTAGCTGCCGGAGCAAGCACTGTAATGATGGGAGGAATGTTTGCGGGAACTGAAGAAAGCCCTGGTGAAACTATTATTTTTGAAGGGCGTAAATTTAAATCGTATCGTGGAATGGGTTCGTTAGAAGCCATGCAAAAAGGAAGTAAAGATCGTTATTTTCAAGACGCGGAAGATGACATTAAAAAATTAGTGCCCGAAGGTATTAGCGGGAGAGTTCCTTACAAAGGTGCAATTTCGGAGATCGTGTATCAATTAATTGGAGGCTTAAGAGCTGGTATGGGCTATACAGGTTCAAAAAATATTTTAAAATTACAAGAAGCGAAATTCATTCGCATCACTGCTGCAGGTGTAAAAGAAAGTCACCCGCATGATGTAGTGATCACTCGCGAAGCTCCAAATTATAGTAGATAATTATGAATTTTGAATGATGAGTTATGATTTTATCGTTAACTAAATTCAAAACTTTGAAATACCAAATTAAGAAATGATATTACCAATTGTAGTTTATGGCGACCCGGTTCTAAGAAAGGTTGCAGAAGATATAGATAAAAATTATCCAGGTCTTGAAAAATTATTAAAGGATATGTTCGACACTATGTATGAAGCCAACGGTGTTGGTTTAGCTGCGCCTCAGGTTGGAAAAGCAATTCGTTTATTTATTGTAGATACCGAACCTTTTGTAACCGATGAGGATGATGAAGATTATGATGAAGATGAATTTACTCCTGCAGAAAGAAAACAATTAAAAGCCTTTAAAAAAATATTCATCAATGCGAGTATTATTAATGAAGAGGGTGAACCCTGGAAATTTAAAGAAGGTTGTTTAAGTATTCCAAAGATCCGCGAAGAAGTGGCGCGACCAGAAAAAGTAACCATTGAATATTGCGACGAGAATTTTAAAAAACACACCGAAACTTACGACGGACTAATTGCCCGAGTAATTCAACACGAATACGACCATATACAAGGTGTTTTGTTTACTGATAAAATTAGTCCCTTTATTCGCAAACTTATTTCGGGCAAGCTAACGGATATTAGCAAAGGAAAAATTAGTGCCGATTATAAAACAAAAGTTTATATCCCTAAAAAATAATGAAGGCATTCATCATCTCCTCTACCCTGTTTTTTTTATTTGCTTGCAATTCATCAAACAATGAGGCAAAACAAAATGATCTGATAGCTAAAGACAGCATTAAGCCTGTAATTGATACACCAGTTACAAAAGATTGTGCAGTGCTTTACAAAAATGCACTAATGATGGACAGCATTGTTTTAGCGCAAAACGAAGTAAACACTGAAATTGCCAACCGGTCTATTCGAGCTTTTACTGATTACGCGTTTTATTGCGAGAGTGATAGTATGAGCCCTATTTACTTAGTAAAAACGGCCCAAATTGCTATGGCTATAAATAATGCCAACCAGGCAAAGGTAGTTTTAGATCGTTGTATTAGTAATTATCCAAAATTTAAAAACAAACCCGCTGCCATGTTTATGTTAGCGCAATTGTACGACGAGCAACACTTACTGAACAACGAGGAAGATGCAAAAAGAATTTACGAAGCGCTTATTTACGAGTACCCAAAATCTGATTGGGCCACTAATGCAAAAGCAGCTATAAAACTGTTGGGCAAAACCGATGAGCAAATAGTAAAGGAATTTAATAAAGGCAAATAAGGTTCTTTACCCCTGTGAATTTTATTTCTTTTCAAAAAATAAATTCTATATCAATTTTTTTATTTGTTGGCATTGCGAATACCGTACAAGCGAATTGCGGTTAAGCAATGTGGGTTTTTATTCAGAAAAGTAGAAAGGAGAGTTAAAAGAAAATGATTATATTTATAATAACAAAAGCGCCGCTGAGTGGCGGATATTTGCAAATTAGGTGCAAGTGACGGACATCGATCTAAGAAAACATTTTGGCTGACAAAAAATAGGTCATGAAAAAAAAACGTAATACAAGAAATAATATTAATTCTATTTGTTGCAATGGTGTTTGCTTTACTGTTGCCTAGTTTATTTGAGATGAGCACGACAATTGAACTGCCGACAATAGACGACTTTATTATTGTGACTTTAACGTCTTTCGTAATGATGTCAATAGTGGTACATTTATTTAGTCGTCCCTCAAAAACTCTGTAAGCCTTGTTATTATTGAGTTTGTTTAAAAATAGTGCGA
>JAWXAS010000114.1:0-62264 GCA_034439635.1 Bacteroidota bacterium
AAGGTTTTGTTTCATATTAACACCATAAAGTTAGGTAAAAAGGTTAAATGTTTTTGGGGGATGAATTATAATTCGTAACATTGGAACGTCTTAAGGGGTGCTTTCCTTAAAATGTTGAATTGTAGATGTTGAATTTTGAATTAGGTTACCATTCAACATTCATAATTAAGAGTTCAATATTTTCGCGAAGGCTGAGATCATACCCATTAACGAGTTAGCTTCCAAAAGCGCTTGTTAAGCACCTGAACAGGGTAATGCCTGCGTAGGGAGAGAATTAAAAGGCTAAGCAATCCCCTTGCAAAAGCTCGTTTAATTAAAGTATTATTTATAATGAAAAGAACAAAAACGTTTTTGTTGGTACTATTAAGTACAGCATTTGCCTTTCAATTAAATGCGCAAAATAAATTTACCGGAATAGTTAAAAATGAAAAAGGAGAACCAATTTCGTTTGCTACATTAGGTGTAAAAAAAGGTTACGCTTCTACTTTAAGTAATACCGAAGGGAAATTTGTCATTATAAATTTTCCAAAAGGCCAGCAAGTTATTGAAGTTAGATCTATTGGATATCATACTATTATAGATACTGTTGAGGCAAATGATGATCTGAATAAAGAGTACACATTAGTGATTGATAATAAAACTCTGGATGAAGTGGTTATTCAATCTACGCGGGCCGGAAAATTTTCGGGAATGGCGTATAGCGAAATGAATAAGGAGGATATTTCGAAAAATAATTTAGGAAAAGATGCCCCGATACTTTTAGATCAAATGGCAAGTGTAGTTGTAAATAGTGATGCGGGAAATGGAGTAGGGTATACGGGCCTTTGGATCCGCGGAACAGATGGAACGCGCATTAACGTTACTATTAATGGCGTGCCGGTAAATGATGCCGAAAGTCAGGGAACATTTTTTGTAAATATGCCCGATTTTATGTCGAGTGTAAATAGTGTGCAGGTTCAGCGCGGTGTTGGCGCTTCGTCAAATGGTGCGGGTGCTTTCGGAGCGAGTATCAATTTTCAAACAAATGCATTGAATGAAAAAGCATACGGGCAAGTAATGTCATCAATGGGCTCGTATAATACCTTTAAAAATACATTAGCTGTAGGCAGCGGTTTAATCAACGGAAAATTTTGTATTGATGCACGCGCTTCAAAAATTACTAGTAATGGGTATATTGATAGGGCTAAAAGTAATTTGGGTTCATTGTATTTTTCGGCGGGATATTATGGCAAAAAAGATGTTTTAAAATTTATTGCCTTTACCGGAAAGGAAAAAACGTATCAAGCCTGGTATTATGTGCCAATTGATTCTTTAGGAAGAGGAAATCGCACCTTCAACCCAGCGGGAATTTATTTTGATGCCAACGGAAATTTGAAGTATTACGATAGCGAAACGGATAATTATCAGCAAGACAATTACCAATTGCATTACACACGAAGTTTAAATTCAAAACTCAATTTTAATTTAACCGGACATTATACAAAAGGCCGAGGTTATTACGAGCAATACAAGCAAGGCGAGAGTTTGAGTGCATATAGCATGAATGATGTGATCACCACCAAAGGAGATACGATCACAGCTACCGACCTCGTTCGCCGTTTGTGGTTGGATAATGGTTTTGTAGGTGTGTTAGGGAATGTAACATATAAGGCGAGCAATAAATTATCTATTGTGTTAGGCGGAGGTTACAATAATTATTATGGTCGCCATTTTGGGCGAGTAATGTGGGCGCAGTACGCTTCTAACACGAACATTGATCACGAGTATTATAAGAATACTGCAGGTAAAACCGATGCCAATATGTATTTAAAACTAAATTACAATCCCATAAATGATCTTTTTGTGTTCATTGATCTTCAGCAACGTATGATCAATTATTCATTCCTTGGATTTGATGATGGTTTAAAAAGTACCAAGCAAAATGAAGCTCTTTCATTCTTTAATCCTAAAGCGGGCGTGAGTTACCGTTTAAATTCGATATTTAGCGTGTACGGATCTTTCGCCATAGGAAACAAAGAGCCTAATAGAAATGATTATGTGAATTCTACGCCTAAAAGCAGGCCAAAAAGCGAGAACTTAAAAGACTTAGAGATGGGCGCACGATACATGAGTAATAAATACAGCGTGCAAGTAAATTTATTTAATATGGATTATACAGATCAATTAGTGTTAAGTGGAAAAGTAAATGATGTAGGCGCATACACACGCGTTAATGTTGAGAAAAGTGTTCGTCGCGGAGTAGAGTTGGAATGTGCTTATGCCCCAACTAAATATATAACATTGAGTGGAAATCTAACCTTATCGCAAAACAAAATAAAGGAGTTTAATGAGTTTACCGATGATTACGATAATGGAGGTCAAGTATTGGAAACGTATAAAAATACTGATATTTCATTTTCGCCAAACACTATTTCGTCATTAGTATTCGCGGTTAAACCTATAAATGGTTTAGAGATCGCTTTGATCAATAAATATGTTGATCGCCAGTTTTTAGATAATACTTGTAAAAAAGAGCGCAGCATAAATCCCTATAATTATAATGATGTGCGTTTGAATTATACCTACAAGTTTAAAAATGCAACAGAGTTGGGATTTATACTCATGTTGAGCAATATATTTAATACTGTTTACGAAACAAATGGCTATACTTACGGATATTATTCCGGTAATCAATTAAACACTTACAATTATTTGGCTCCGGCTGCGCCATTTCATTTTATGGGAGGCATTAATGTGAAGTTTTAGGGTTGTGTTTGCCGGAAGAAGTGGTCATTGTTTTCGCTACTTACATTTTTTTGCGTACATTCACTCAATGAAGTTAGTCGTTTACTCGGTTTAGCAATGTAAAGGTGGCATTTGGCCCAATTTTTGCTAAAATTTTTGTTAATTATTGAAACAAAATTCTGTTAGAGGAGTTTTAAAATGAAGAATATGGAAAGTTATAAAAATGAAGGAACGAATACAATGCCTACGATCAATTTTGATCTGATGGCTGGAACCTTAGAAATTAAAGGACGTTCGATACCAGAAAATTCAGTTGAATTTTATAAGCCCTTAACGGATGCCTTAAAAAGCTATTCAAGTGCGCCTAAAGAAACAACTATAGTTACCATTGAACTTGAATATTTTAATACTAGTTCGGCAAAATGTCTTCTTGATTTCTTTAAAGAATTAGAAGGACTTAGAGTTACCGGAGGTAGCGCAGTAAAGATCCGTTGGGGATACCAAGCTGAGGACGAAAATATTTTAGAAGCCGGCAAAGAATATCAAACAATGCTAAAGATACCATTTGAGCTGTTTGAGATGGAAGAGTAAGCGCTCAGCCATTGATGTCATTGATCAATGTAATTTTTTTAAGCATTCTGTAGCTAAACTACCTCTCTTTTTTAATTGTATTATGCTGTAAAGGATTCGCTGTTATTTCAGCATGGAGTTTCCTGTTCTTGTAAATATCCATTGCCATATACAAAGCATTTTTAAACGATTGTTCGTTCGCCGTGTTTTTACCTGCAATTTCAAATGCCGTACCATGATCGGGAGAAGTACGAATGTGCGAAAGTCCCGCGGTATAATTTACACCTTCACTAAAAGCTAATGTTTTAAAAGGAATAAGTCCTTGATCATGATACATAGCTAATATCCCATCAAATTGTTTGTATGAAGCACTTCCAAAAAATCCATCAGCGCTATAAGGCCCGTAAACCATTTTATCACCGCGTGCCTTATCAATGCCTGGTTTTACAATGGTTAGATCTTCATCACCAATAGTTCCGTTATCGCTGGCATGAGGATTTAATCCTAAAACGGCAATACGAGGTTTGCGAATATTAAAATCGCGAACCAAACTAGTATGGAACATATTTATTTTTTCGGCAATAGAATCAACGGTAAGTTTTGACGTTACATCTTTTAATGGCACATGATCGGTTGCTAAAGCTACGCGCAATCCGGAGCTGGTACACATGATCATTAATGGAGTTCCATTTAATTTTTTGGCTAAATAATCCGTGTGCCCTATAAAATTAAAACTCTCATTCTTAATAGTATGTTTGTTTATGGGTGCTGTAACTAATACATCAATTTTATTAGCCATTAAAGCTTCTGTTGCTTTTTCTAATGAGATAGCCGCGTATTTTCCGCCAATATCACTTGCTTTACCCATTTCAATATTTACTTCTTCTTCATAGCAAATAAATACATTTACTTTTTTGTTGTTAATCTGGCTTAGATCGCGCAATGGATGGAAATTAAATTCCTCAATACCCATTACTTTTCGATAATAGGACACTGTTTTTTGCGAACTGAACAATACAGGTGTGCAAATTTCATTGATGCCAGGCTCTAAAAATGTTTTCAATATCACTTCTAATCCAATGCCGTTTATATCTCCTTGTGAAACGCCTACTACTAATTTTTGATCACTCATACTTCTTATTTTATACCGTATTTAGTTTTATATTTCAAATACAATTCGGTTTGTTGATTTTTTAAATTCACTTCTTTGCCTGCAATGTAGGCTGTTGTAATGATACTGCTCTTCATGTCCAAAATATCCCCAACGCTAATTACAAAGCTGGCTATTTTGTTATCTTCCAAGCTTCCTAATTTTTTATCAATGCCCATTATCTTGGCGGTATTGTATGAAATACTCATCAAGGCTTCTTCCTTAGTTAATCCATATGCCACAGCGCTTCCCGCCAAAAAAGGTAAGTTACGACAATTCATCGCTTCCATTTCTGTATCGCCTTCGCTGCTTAAGCAAAACAAGATCCCTTCTTTTTGTAATAGCGCAGGCAATTTATAAACCGCATCAATATCATCATCTGTTTTATCAGGAAGATCGTGAACCCGAACAACCATTGCGGGAATTGCGCTGTTCTTAATATCTTTTAAAACTTTTGCTACTTCTTTTACCCCCACTAATACCGGATTTTTGATGGAATAAGTTTTACAAAAATTAATGGCCATCAAAATATCTTTAGCTTTATCGGCATGTACATACAATCGTTTATCGCCGCTAAATACACCGCGCATGGCTTCAAAACGTAAATTCTTTTCGTCGGCTTTGCCATTTAAATAATACGCCCACGCATCTTTCATGAAGGTGTTAAGAGTATTCAACTGGTCATTGTAATTTTTTAGAGATTTATCATCTTTATCATCTTCAGAACGGGTAACGTACTGAGGAAAATTTAAATGAATACCATCATCCGCTTTTAGTTCGGCATCTTCCCAGTTCCATCCTTCTAGTGCCATAATACTTGATTGACCGCAGATCATTCCTCCTCGCGGAGTAACTTGGGTGTATAAAATACCGTTTGTTTTAATGGTAGGCACAATTTTATTGTCGGTATTATAAGCAATTAATGCGCGAACATGCGGATTAATATAACCAACGTCTTGAAGATCTCGCGTTGCTCTTACACTAAATGCATCGTGTAATCCTAATACATTATTGGCATTAATTAATCCGGGATAAACATGTTTTCCTTCAAGGTCAATTACTGTATCGTAACCCGAAATGTTCATTTTTACACCCACGATGGATCCTACCATTTCAAATTTGTCTTTATCTACAACAATTAGGCAGTTTTCAATCACAGTTCCGTTACCAATATGAGCCACGCCGTTTATTAAAGCAAATTTATTTTTCTTCTGCGCAAATGAGATTGTGCTTATCGTGAGAAGTATGAGTATATATAATTTTTTCATTTTCATTTTTTAGTTTGATTGCCCTTCGACTGTGCTCAAGGTGATATCGAAGATCGCCTCTTAGGTTCTATCTTACACCGGTTTTCTCCTCACTAACCCCTTCTAATGTTTCACAATGGTATAAGCCACGGCGTTTACTTTTAAATTTGGTAACTGCGCCCCCTTTTTGTTTCTCTGCTATTAATTTAGCAATAAGGCGTGCACGTTCGTTCTTTGTATATTCTTGTAATTTTCTATCTTGCTCGCGGTCAAAATAAATTTTCCCTTCAATAAAAGTTTTGTCAACTTTTGCATAAATGCTCAAAGGATTATCGGTCCATAAAACTATATCCGCATCTTTGCCAACTTTGATACTTCCAACTTTATCATTAATGTGCAACATTTTTGCAGGATTAAGTGTTGCTAATTTCAAAGCTTCCACTTCAGTTAATCCACCATATTTAATTGCCTTAGCTGCCTCTTGATTTAATCGGCGCGCCATTTCGGCATCATCCGAATTAACAGAAGTATTTACGCCAACTTTTGTAAGTATTGCCGAGTTGTAAGGAATAGCGTCCATTACCTCGTTCTTATAAGCCCACCAATCAGAAAAAGTAGAAGCACTCACACCATGTGCTTTCATTTTATCTGCTACTTTATAGCCTTCTAAAATATGCGTAAAGGTGTTCACTTTAAAGCCAAACGAATCAGCAACATGCATCAACATATTAATTTCACTTTGAACGTAAGAGTGACAAGTGATAAAACGTTTTTTGTTTAAGATCTCGGCCAAGGCCTCTAATTCAAGATCTTTACGTACCGTAACTTTTTTAGGAGTAGCGGAAGTTAATGAGTTATGGTATTCCTTAGCGCGTGTAAAAAAATCTTTATAAACTTGCTCCACACCCATGCGGGTTTGAGGAAAGCGAATACTATTAAAATCGCCCCAATTACTTTGCTTTACGTTTTCGCCCAATGCAAATTTAATAAAGCCGTCTGCATTTTGGTATTTCATACCTTCGGCATTTTGACCCCAACGTAATTTAATTAAAGCACTTTGACCTCCAATTGGATTTGCAGAACCATGTAATAATTGCGAGCATGTAACTCCACCGGCAAGTTGACGATAAATATTAATATCCTCGGGCCAAATAACATCGCCCATTTTTACTTCGGCACTGCTAGCCTGTGCTCCTTCGTTAACGCCTTGCCATAAAGCAATGTGCGAATGCTCATCTATAATGCCTGGAGTTAAATGTAAGCCTTTAGCTTCAATTATTTGCACGCCTGGTGCGGAAGGTAAGTTAGCGCCAAGCTTATTTATTTTTCCATCAATAATTAAAACATCACAATTACTAATTATGCTATCCTTTTCGTTTGTCCACACCGTTGCGCCTTTAATTAAAAAACTTCTTTTTGTTTTTAATGATAGATCTTTATAAGTTGAAACATCAGCTGGTAATTCTATACCATAAGACGAGAATGGGTATAGTACTTTACCCATAGTAATGCTTGTATTTGTTTTAGATTTTGATTTTCCTTTACTGGTATCTAAAACAGAAACAAACTTTAGTTCGGCATTAAACACATCACCGTTTGGCCATGTGCCTGTGCCAGAAAAACCTTTAGTAGTTTTGTTGTAAACAAGATTCATTCTTACAACACTTGAGCTATCGTAAGCGAAATTAAAAGAGACCAAGGAGTTATTTAAAATGAAATTGGCATTCACTTTGGCAGTATCAACTTTTACTATTGCTTTTGGTTTATACTCATCGCCACTGATTTGCACTGAGTAAGTTTGTTTGTTGGTGATCAAAGAATAATTTCCTCTTACGTCATCACCATATAAATTTACAAAGGTATTTACTTGCCCGTTCACCCAATGTTCAAGTATACTTGCTTCTTCTTCAAAAATGTTGGATGAACTAATAAAGAAATTGGCGTACATATCCTTTTTTAGTGAACCAATTTTTGTTTCGGCATTTACAAATTGTGCAGGGTTTGTAGTTAATGCTTTCAAGGCCATCTTCTCGCTCAGGCCGCATGTAATAGCCTTGCGAATGTTTGATAAGAAAACTTTCTTGTCTTTAAGATCAGCAGAAGTGATGCAAAATGAAATATTGTTTTTTTCAAATGCTGCTAAATTACCCGGAGCCATTTCCCAATGTTTAAGGTCGGCCAAAGAAATATTGTCAGCGTCAAATGGATCTTCCACATCATAAGCTTCCGGAAAATTTACAGGAACAATACATTTTGCGCCAATATTCTTTAGGTCTTCAATTCGCTGGTAATCGGCGTTACCAACTTTTAAAATATATTGCGTATTAAATTCTTTCGCAATTAAAGTAATACGGGAGTTATTATATCTTTCATTACTCTCTATAATGCCGGGCAAACTTTGCAGTTGGTTAAATTGATCAAGTGAAATATTAAACTCTACTTTTCCTGCATTTGTTTTATACCATTGGGCATCGTAATATGTTTGGCGCAACAAAGCAATGCATCCTGTTAGCGAGCTAGGGTAATCTTGTGTAGAACTTCCTTTATTTAGCGAATAAAAAGCCGCACATTTATCAGTGATGATGCTTTCGTTCTCTTTTGCATTATTTAAATTCACTAACACACCAGTTCCACGAACGATACCGTCTTTTTTTGCAGAAAGTACTGAACCAATGCCCGTTTTTTTGAAAGCCTCAGCTTGATCGGTTTGGTGAACAAAATATTTGTACGTCTCAACGTCCGACTTGATTGCTTGGTTCCAGCCATAAGCGCCTTTGACATTACTTTCCATTTGCGGACCAAGCTGACGGCGATTACGACGTTCGTTTTCATTTGTTTCAGAGATGCCATATTCTGTGTAAAGATCAATGAACGATGCGTACACATGTTTTCCTTTTAGGTCAAAAACAATAGCGTTCTTGGGCGCAACGCCTTTTTCTATCACATCCACTATCTTACCATCTTTAATGATAAGTGTGCCGTTTTTCATCGTGGTATTTTCGTCTACGTGAATTACAGCATTAATAAAAGCGAAGGTTGTATGAATGGGGTTGGGAGCGCCGTTTGCAGGAAAAGTGCTTTGAGAAAAGCTAAAATTTATACACAAACAGACAAATCCTATGACTAACTTTTTCATATTATAAAGAATAGGGTATAAAATTAGATACATTATGGGTATTTCCTAATAAAATTATAGCTGAATATTTCGCGTATTTTTGTTAAATTAGTGCTTTAAAAACCACACCATGTATAAAGGATTTTTACATACACATGTTTTAGTTGTTACATTGTTTTTATTACTCTATGTTATAAAAACAATATTGTTATTGAGTAACAGAACAGATCTCTTACAGAAATTCTCTAAAATGTTCAGAATACCAGAGATGATCATTAGTACTCTATTTTTGATCACAGGAGTTTATTTAGCTATGCAACTCCCTTTTGGAAGCAAGTATGACTATTTGTTTTGGATAAAATTAGTGATGGTTGCTGCCTCTATACCTATTGCAGTAATTGGATTTAAGAAATCTAATAAGGTCTTAGCGGCCTTGAGTTTATTATTGATCACTGGTAGCTATGGGTTAGCAGAAGTATATGGAAAGAAAAAAGCAATTATAGCGGTTGATGCAAATGCTCCAACTGCCAATGATGGCGTGGCTTTATATGAAGCTAATTGTAAATTATGCCATGGTAGCGATGGAAAATTGGCGAAGGATGGCGCAAAGGATCTTACAGCAACAACTATGAATGTTGCAGCTATAAAAGAAATTATTTTAAAAGGAAAAAGTACTATGCCTCCGGCTCTGGTAAATGATGAACAAGCTCAAATGATAGCGGAGTATGTTCACTCGAACTTGAAAGGTAAATAGAAGAACGATTAATGAAGGATTTGCATAGTACTGAAAAACCCCAACTTACCTGTGTATTAATTGGCGTTGCTTCAAAGCAACAAGAAAGTGAGCAGGTAATAGAATATCTCGATGAACTGGAGTTCTTAGCGCGAACTTACAATTTGGAAACAGTTCGTGTTTTTACGCAGCGTTTAGAAAAACCTGATAAATCTACTTATATAGGCAAAGGAAAAGTGGAAGAAATTTCTGCGTTTGTGAAAGAGAATAAAGTGGATGTATTGATATTTGATGATGAAATTTCGCCATCGCAACAAAGAAACCTAGAAAAGGTTTTCGGTAAAAAAATACTGGATCGCACAACCTTGATCCTTGAGATATTTGAACAACGTGCGCAAACTGCCCATGCAAAAACACAAGTACAATTAGCGCAATACCAATACATGTTACCTCGATTAACGGGTATGTGGACACACTTAGAGCGCCAGCGAGGAGGAACAGGAACGCGTGGTGGAGCCGGTGAGAAAGAGATTGAAACAGATAGACGTATTGTGCGCGATAAAATTTCTTTATTAAAAGAACGCTTAAAGGAAATTGACAAACAAATGGCTACGCAACGTAAAAATCGGGGCGATCTAATTCGTGTGGCTTTGGTAGGATATACCAATGTAGGAAAAAGCACCATCATGAATATTTTAAGTAAAAGTGAGGTGCTGGCCGAAAATAAATTGTTTGCAACGCTCGATACAACCGTAAGAAAAGTAACCATTGATAATGTTTTCTTTTTGTTGAGTGATACAGTTGGATTCATTCGTAAATTACCAACACAATTGGTTGAGAGTTTTAAAAGCACCTTAGATGAAGTGCGTGAAGCAGATCTTTTGGTGCACGTGGTAGATATTTCGCATAAGAATTTTGAAGATCATTATAATGTAGTTAATCAAACATTACATGATATAAAAGCCGGGGATAAGCCGATTTTACTGGTGTTTAACAAGATCGATGCTTTTAAATACAAACCAAAAGATGAGGATGATCTTACACCAACTACACGTGAGAATTTATCACTTGAAGAAATAAAACGCACATGGATGCGTAATTTAAACAACAAATGTATTTTTGTAAGCGCCATTAATAAACAAAATCTAGACGAGCTTCGTAGTGCTTTATATAAAATGGTAAAAGAAATGCATATCAAACGTTATCCTTATAATAACTTTTTATATTAATGAATATCGAGTTTGTATACGCCGAAGAAAATGATCTTAAAAAAATTATTGAAACGTACAATTCAACGGTTGCTTCGCGTTTAGTTACGGCAGATCTGCAACCTGTTTCGGTTGAAAGCAAACAGCAATGGTTTAATTCACATAATAAAACTAATCGCCCCCTTTGGATCGTAAAACTCGAAGGTAATTACGCAGGATGGATGAGTTTTAATAGTTTTTATGGAAGACCAGCCTATGATATTACAGCCGAAGTAAGTATATATTTGGAAGAAAATTCTCGTGGAAAGGGCTTAGGAAATATGTGTGTGCAAAAAGCTATTGATGAAAGTAGGCCAAGAGGAATTAAGAACTTATTGGGTTTTATTTTTGGACATAACGAGCCAAGTTTGAAATTATTCTATAAATTTAAGTTTGAGAAATGGGCTCATTTTCCTAAGGTGGCCAATATGGATGGAGAAGAAAGAGATCTGATAATTTTAGGATTAAGAATCCAATAGAGTAGCCCTTCGACTACGCTCAGGCTAACGAGCCGGTAATTCTGAGCGGAGTCGAAGAGTATTTTCTGGAAGTAGTTCCTTATTTTCGAATAAAAAATAGTAAATGGCAAAAACGGAAACAAAAAATATCAATATTTCTTTTGAGGTGTATAAAGCCGAAAGCGACATGGATGCGAACGATCAATTACTCTTGAGTAAAGCAAAAGAAATTGCTAAAAATGCTTATGCACCGTATTCAAATTTCAAAGTAGGCGCTGCTTTGATTTTAGATAATGGAACTATTGTAACAGGAAGTAATCAAGAAAATGCCGCTTACCCAAGTGGAACTTGTGCCGAAAGAACAGCGGTGTTTTATGCATCTGCTCAGCATCCTCACAATAAAATAAAAGCTATAGCGGTTATTACAGACAATACAAAACAGTTAAACCCTGTTACGCCATGCGGTTCGTGCCGACAAGCTTTAGCTGAGTATGAAATAAAATTCAGAGAACCAATTCGCGTGATCATGGGTTCTGCCTCAGGAAAAGTTTTTGTTGCGAAAAATATAGAAAGTTTATTGCCTTTGATGTTCAATCATGATCATTTGGAGTAAGCTGTTAATTTTAACCAAAACTAAATCAATTTTGCGCTAGTAAATTGCTTTAAAATCTCTGTTTATACCGCCTCTAAAAAAATGGAATTTGTTACGCCAATTCCAGGTTGATCGTTCAAAATAATTTTCCCTGCCAAATAAGTAATTCCCATAAAAGGATCATTCTTTAATAAACTCGGAGCATCCAGGTCTATATAATCGGCACACGAAATAAATTGCGCCATTGCAGAAGTACCGCATGAACTTTCGGCCATGCAACCAAGAAAAATTTTAAGATCAAATGCTTTACAAAGTTCTATCATTTGAAAGGCTTCTGATAATCCGGTGCATTTCATGAGTTTAATATTAATTCCCGAAAAAGCGCCTTTTATTTTTTTTATATCACTTAATCGTTTAATGCTTTCGTCGGCAATAATTGGTAAAGGACTTCTCTCTGTTAGCCATGCCGAATCATCCAATTGCTCTATAGGAAAAGGTTGTTCTATCAAAACAACATTTTGTTCTTTGAACCATTGTGCCAGTTCCAGTGCTTTGTTTTTTTCTTTCCAACCGCGATTTACATCTACGTAAAGTGGTTTATCCGAATATTTTCTAACAGTTTCAACTAATTTTTTATCATCCTCTGTCCCCGCTTTTATTTTCAGGATATGAAAATCTTTTGCTTCTTCAATTTTCTTTTTTAATTTTTCTTCTGTATCAAGCCCAATGGTGCATGATGTATAAAGATTTTCGGTAGCATTCAATCGGTACAATTCGCGAACTGTCCGATTTTCAATCTTTCCTTTCAGATCATTTAATGCAATATCAATAGAAGCCTTGGCGGCGTTACATCGTTCATCCATTTCATCCAACTCCATTAAGATTTCGATAATTGAACAGGGATAAGATTGTTTTTTTAAAAACGGCTTAGCCTTCTCTAAAAACGAAGTTGTTGCTTCTAAAGTTTCTCCAAGATAAGGCGGCAAACATGCTTCACCATATCCAACAAAACCTTCCCAAACAATTTTAGTAAATACACTTTGTGTTTGCGTTCGTGTATGTCCGCTCACTCCAAAAGGATGTTTGTATTCCAATAAAAAAGGGCGATAGCTTAATTCCATTGCGGCAAATTTGCGATTAAAATTTTTATAAAACCGGTTTCATAAAATTATTGTAAGTGCAATATGTAAATTTCAAATTTGGATAAAGTCAAAACAATCTCATTATCAGATAATTACATATGATTTTTAGCTATGGAATATTGCCTTTTTCTGTTAAATTTGTTGTTCACTAAAATTCTCATCTCATGGCTAAGACCTTAACAGAGAAAAAAGCGAAGTTCACAAAAGAACAATACATGAAATGGTATGAATCGATGCTATTAATGCGTCGCTTCGAAGAAAAAACCGGACAAGTTTATGTTCAACAAAAAATAAAAGGTTTTTGCCATTTATACATTGGTCAAGAAGCTATTGTTGCCGGAACAGTAAGTGCAACAAAAAAAGGCGATAAACACATTACCGCTTATCGCGATCATGCGCACCCTATTGGTTTAGGATTACATCCAAAATTTGTAATGGCAGAGATGTATGCAAAAATTACTGGTTGCAGTAAAGGCAAAGGTGGTAGTATGCATATTTTTAGTAAAGAGTATGGTTTTGTAGGTGGACATGGAATAGTTGGTGGCCAAGTTCCTTTAGGTGCAGGAATTGCATTTGCTGAAAAGTATAATGGAACCGATAATGTTTGCGTGTGCTCAATGGGTGATGGTGCTGTTCGTCAGGGTGCATTGCACGAAGCGTTTAACATGGCTATGTTATGGAAATTACCAGTGATATTTATAGTAGAAAATAACAGGTATGCGATGGGAACTTCTGTAGAGCGTACAAGTAACGTTCATGAATTATGGAAATTGGGGTTATCTTACGATATGCCAAGTAAACCAGTTGATGGTTTAACGGTTGAAGCAGTTCATGAAGCTATGGAAGAAGCTGTTGATAGAGCAAGACGCGGGGATGGTCCAACATTTCTGGAAATGAAAACGTATCGTTACAAAGGACATAGTATGAGTGACGCACAAACGTATCGTTCGAAAGACGAAGTAAAGGAATATCAAACACAGGATCCTATTGAAAAAGTTTTGATACTCATGAAAGCTAATAAATGGATAGATGATGCGGGAATTGAAGCGGCGGAAGAAAAAGTAAAAGCAATAGTAAACGAATCAGTTCAGTTTGCAGAAGAAAGTCCATATCCAGAGCCAGAAGAACTTTACAAAGACGTTTACGCAGAACCTAATTATCCCTTTATTATTGAATAATATTAAGAACTAAGATTTTTTATGGCTGAAATAGTAAGAATGCCCAAACTAAGCGATACGATGACAGAAGGCACCGTTGCTAAATGGCATAAAAAAGTTGGAGATAAAGTTAAGAGTGGTGATCTATTGGCCGATATCGAAACTGATAAGGCTACTATGGAATTTGAATCTTTTCAAGATGGAATTTTATTGCATATTGGTGTACAAGAAAAACAACCCATTCTAGTGGATGGCATAATTGCGGTGCTTGGAAAAGAAGGAGAGGATATTAAAGCGATTTTGGCAGAAGCAGTAAAAAGTAATCAGTCGGAAGTTGGAACAAAACAAGATGCTGTGATCAGTAATCAGTCGGCGGTTAGCAGTGTACAAGCCAAAGCAGCAGAATTACCAAAAGGAGTGGAAGTTGTTCGTATGCCAAAGTTGAGCGATACAATGACGGAAGGCACCATTGAAAAATGGCATAAAAAAGTTGGAGATAAAGTTAAGAGCGGAGAATTATTAGCAGATATTGCAACTGACAAAGCCACCATGGAATTTGAATCGTTTCAGGATGGTGTTTTAATTTATCAGGGAATTAAAGAAGGGCAACCTATTGCAGTGGATGCAATTATTGCAATATTGGGAAAAGGCGGAGAAGATATAAAAGCTATTTTGGCAATAGTAAACAGTAGCAGTGGGGAGGTATCAGCAGCGGAAAAGGAAGCAGTTGGCAGTGGGGAATCGACAGTTGCTACAACACAAAAACTTGCAGCTACAACTAATGTTGCTGTAAAAAGCACAACGGCAAATGGAAGAATAAAAGCTTCTCCTTTAGCAAAGGCATTAGCAAAGGAAAAAGGAATTGATATAGGTCGCGTAAATGGAACCGGTGATGGTGGAAGAATTACTAAAGTAGATATTGAGAATTATAAGGGCGGCGGAGCAAAATCCAATTTTGTGGGTGTAGAAAGCTTTACGGATGAACCGGCATCGCAAATGCGCAAAACAATTGCCCGTAGATTATTAGAAAGTAAAAACGGCGCACCACATTTTTATTTGAATATAGAAGTGGATATGGACAGCGCAATTTCAAGTCGCGAAGCCATTAATAAAATAAGTGATGTAAAGGTATCGTTTAACGATTTAGTAATTAAGGCATGTGCATCTGCCTTAAGAAGACATCCACGTGTAAATAGCAGTTGGATGGGAGATAAGATTCGTTTAAATCATCATATTCATATTGGAATGGCAGTTGCGGTAGAAGATGGTTTATTAGTTCCAGTTATTCGTTTCGCCGATGGAAAAGCAATTTCTGATATTGCAGCGGAAACAAAAGATTTAGGAAAACGGGCAAAAGAGAAAAAATTACAACCTCAAGATTGGGAAGGAAATACATTTACCGTTTCTAATTTGGGAATGTTCGGTATCGAATCATTTACATCTATTATCAATTCGCCTGAATCGTGTATACTTTCTGTAGGAGCAATTCGAGCAGTGCCTGTTGTAAAAAATGGTGCTGTTGTTCCAGGAAATATAATGAAACTTACTTTGGCTTGTGATCATCGTAGTGTAGATGGTGCAACCGGTGCCGCATTTTTGCAAACTCTAAAAACATTTATTGAGAACCCTGTAATGATGTTTATTTGATGCAAGCCCTTCGACTACGCTCAGGACTACAATCGGTTTTGTCATGTTGAGCGAAGTCGAAACAACACAAGAAATTTAAAAATCATGGAAGCATTTGTAAAGTCGGAAATAAAGAACGGAATAGGGTATATCACTTTTTTTCATCCTCAAAGTAATTCAATGCCTGGAACTCAATTGCGCAATTTGGCTGTGGAAGTTGAAAAATTAGGCAAGGACGTTAATGCAAAAGTAATTGTATTACAAAGCGAAGGGGAGAAAGCATTTTGTGCGGGTGCAAGTTTTGATGAATTGATAGCGATTAAAGACCTAGAAACAGGATTAAAATTTTTCTCAGGATTTGCAGCGGTTATTAATGCTATGCGTAAAGTGCCAAAATTTGTGATCGCTCGCCTTCAAGGCAAAGCTGTTGGTGGTGGTGTTGGAATTGCATCAGCAGCAGATTATACATTTGCAACAAAATATGCATCGGTAAAATTAAGTGAGTTGGCCATTGGTATTGGTCCGTTTGTTGTTGGCCCAGCGGTTGAACGCAAAGTGGGTACATCTGCCTTTTGTCAGTTAACCATTAACGCTACCGAATGGCAAAGCGCACAATGGGCAAAAGAGAAGGGATTATATGCTGAGTTGTTTGATAACGCTGCAGAAATGGATAAAGGTATTGAAGCATTGGCAACAAAATTAGCAACGAGCAATCCTGAAGCCATGAGCATGCTTAAAAAAGTAATGTGGGAAGGAACCGAGAATTGGGATAACTTACTTATTGAAAGAGCAGGCATGAGCGGTAAACTAGTTCTTTCGGAATTTACCATCAACGCTATTAATAAATTTAAAGCGAAGGCTTAAATTGAAATCAATCATCCTTCTTCACGGCGCTCTTGGAGCACAAGATCAATTAGAATCTCTTTCAGAACGTTTGTCTGATTTGGATTATGATGTTTTCTTATTGTCATTTTCTGGACATTATAATAATCCCTTTGAGAAAGATTTTGGTATTCATCAATTTTCAAAGGAGTTAAAAAGTTTGATCGAAGAGTTCAAATTGGTAAAACCAAATATTTTCGGATATAGCATGGGTGGTTACGTGGCATTATATCTCGCTTCTCAAGAAAAAAATCTCATTGGCAATATTATTACACTCGGAACAAAATTTAATTGGACTAAAGAAATAGCGGATAAGGAAATTAAACAATTGAACCCTAAGACAATTACTGAAAAAGTACCAAAATTTGCTGCGGCTTTACAAAAGCGACATGGTAATAATTGGGAATTACTTTTAAATCGCACAGCTGATATGATGGTGGCCTTAGGAGAAAATAATTTGCTTGGTAAAGACTTGTTTTCGATAATTGAAAACAAAGTTTTGATTGCTTTGGCAGACGGCGATAACATGGTAAGCATTGAAGAAACCGACTTCGCACAATTAAATCTAAAAAATTCAGAAAGGTTAACTCTTAAAAACACAAAACACTCTTTTGAGACAGTGAATACAAAAGAACTTGTAAGAATTATTGATGGTTTTAGCAGATAATTCGTTCATCATAAAATTTAGTTTAATTTTGATTAACTCATTTTGTGGATTCCTCTAACGCATCTTTTAACGATATAGTAAATAGTAATAAGTCGCGTGTATTTAACACGGCTATTTCGTTTTTGCAAAATAGAGAAGATGCTGAGGATATTACTCAGGATGTATTTATAGAAGTTTACCATTCACTCGAGAAATTTAAACAACAATCATCTATCTCTACTTGGATTTATCGAATTACTATAAATAAATCACTCGATTTTTTAAGAAAAAAAAATCGCAGAAAAGAATATGGATTTATTAGAAATTTGTTTTATAAAGAATCTGGAGAAATAAATTTAGATAAAGGCCATTTCGATCACCCAGGTGTTTTATTAGAGAAAAAAGAAAACGCAAGAATTTTATTTGCGGCCATCGAACTGTTATCGGAAAATCAAAAAACAGCTTTTATTTTGTTTCATGTAGAGGAATTATCTCAAAAAGAGATAGCAGAAGTGATGGGCACAAGCCCAAAAGCAGTTGAATCGCTTATCCAACGTGCTAAAGCAACCTTGCGCGAAAAACTAGAAAATTTGTATAAAAACCGAGGGATTTAATAATAACTAACGTCTAATATATAAAATGGAACGAAACAAAAAAACAGAAGAGGTGTTTGAAAGCATCAAAGGTATGCATCGAGCAGAGCCTTCGCCATTTATATTTGAGCAAGTAACCGAAAAAATTTTAAAGGGTATTACTAAACCAAGCTTTTATGGAAGTTCGTTTTTAAGATGGGGTTTAGCAGTGTTTGTTTCGGTGATGATATCCCTTAATATTATTTCACTTTTGAACGAGCGTACTTTTGCATCGGAAATTAGTTCTGAAAAAGCTACTTTTGCTGATTCTTATTTCAATAACGAAACTGCTTATACGTATTAAAATGGAGAACAGAAATTGTGAAATTTTAAAATGGTGCGTTGGTATATTAGCAATATTAAATGTTGTTTTATTAGTAAACGCATGGCGTAAACCATACAACATACCTATGCATCCGCCCATGCATGAAGAAGGTGGACCCAAAAATAGAATTATCGCTGAATTAAAATTTACACCCGATCAAGTTGATTTATTTAGTGATTTGGTGGAGGCTCACCGAAAATCAATGCGTGAATTGCGCAAAAAGGGTAAAGAAATTCGTTTCAACTATTTTGATTTATTAAAACAAGAACAGCCTGATCAGAAGATAGCCGATGAATTAGCCTTGGAGATTGCCAATAATCAAAAGGAGATAGAGCAAGTTACATTTAGTCATTTTAAAGATGTAAGAAAAATTTGTTCAGCCGAACAAAAAAATAAATTTGATGAAATAATTGATGATGTGTTAAAAAACATGGCAAAACCAGATGGGCCGCCACCGAATGGTCCCAGACCATAATCTAATATGACCATGAAAAAATTGAGAATGATACTACAGCACCCTTTGCTGATTGTTTTAATTGTATTTGCTTGTGGTTTTTATAAGGCACAAACTAATAAATGTCATATTGTTTTTTCACCTATGTTTGGTAAGTCTTCCTTGTCTCTAAACAAGTATTACCCAATTGGTGTTAGCGATAGTTTGCAAATTGCAAGTTTAAAATTTTATGTATCTGGTATTGAATTATGGCAAGACAAAAAGCAAGTGTGGAAAGAAAAGACCGAATATCATTTGATAGATTTTTCAGAGTTAAGTTCGCTTCAATTTATTTTGAATATAGATAGATCAATTAATTTTAATAGCATTGGATTTGATTTGGGAATTGATAGTGTAACCAATGTTTCTGGGGCTTTGGGTGGGGTATTAGATCCAACAAAAGGCATGTACTGGACCTGGCAAAGTGGTTACATCAACTTAAAGCTTGAGGGTAATAGCAATGTATGTAAGACAAGGCATAATGAATTTGTTTTTCATTTAGGCGGCTATCAAAAACCTTTTTTAGGTGTGCAACATATTCAATTGGAGACGAGCAATAAGAATAAAACGATAATTACAATAGATATGAAAGAGGTTATGAATTCAATTGACTTGGTTACCCAAAATCACATCATGTCGCCATCTAAAGAGGCAGTAAAATTAGCTGAAGTAATAGCAATAAAAGTAAAAGCAGAATAATTTTGAAAGGAAGAAGTGTTTTATTTGGAGCCTTAATTTTTTTAGTCTTTGCTTTTGTTGGCAGTAAAAATAAATTATTTGAGGCGCCAAATAATTGGCCAAAGCCTGTTTATGATTTTACAAAAAATCCATTAAGTGCCGAAAAAATTAAGTTGGGGAGAGCATTATTTTACGACCCTATCTTATCAAAAAATAATACCATTTCTTGTGCAAGTTGCCATTCATCGTTTAATGCGTTTACACATGTTGATCATGATTTGAGTCACGGCATTTATGATCGAATTGGTACTCGTAATTCGCCAACACTTATGAATTTGGCTTGGCACCCTTCATTTATGTGGGACGGCGCCATTAATCATTTGGATGTGCAAGCATTGGCACCTATTAATCACCCTAACGAGATGGGAGAAAAAATTGAAAGTGTTGTTGCAAAATTGCAAAAGGCAAGGAAATATTCTTTATTGTATTTTAAAGCGTTTGGAGATAGCATTGTTACTGGAGAGCATACGTTAAAAGCCATTTCGCAATTTATGCTCACCTTAGTTACTGCCAATTCAAAATATGATAGTGTAATGCGAAAACAATCATGGTTTACAGTACAGGAAAAAAATGGATATGCCTTATTTCAAAAACAATGTGCTGCTTGCCACAAAGAACCTTTGTTTACAAACTTTGAGTTCGAAAACAATGGATTGCCTCTTGACTCAACTTTAAAGGATTATGGAAGAATGAAAGTGACGAATAAGAGGGGCGATTCGTTAAAGTTCAAAGTTCCTGCCCTTAGAAACATTGAGTTTTCGTATCCATATATGCATGATGGAAGATTTAAGCGTTTATCTGAAGTTATAAAACACTATACGTCGGGTGTTCAAAAAAGCAAAACATTATCTAAAATTTTAGAAAAACCAATTAGCTTAACCTCCGATGAAAGGGTTGATATTTTGGCTTTTTTACTAACTTTAAGTGATAAATCATTTATTTGTAACCCTAAATATGCGTTCCCAAAAAATAATTAAGCGAATGCGAGGGATATTTAGTTTAATAGCGTCTAACCAATTATAAACTCAATTATGAAATCTAAACTAATAATCCTTATCAGCGCCTTTACTTTAAGTGGCATGGTAATTAAAGCTCAATTAAGCCCAGTAATTGTTGCTTGGTTGCAAAACAATACCACTACTGGTCGCCATTATATTAATGGAAATCCAACGCCAATTGTAGATGCTGATCTTGCAAATTGTCAAACAGTTCAATATTCGGCAAGTTGGGTTTATGTCTCAACAAAAGGTATTCCTGCATATATTAGTGGCCCTTATTTAGATGGCAATCCTTCTAATGCCACTAATCAAAATGCTATTTTTAAATTTCCTTTAGCGCCTGTACAAAATACCAGTACGCCAATAAGCACAACAGGTGGTAATATTGGCTTATTTATTAACGGCGTTGCTTTATTTGATTATAGAGATGGAGTTTCTTGGCAAAATTCCACGGGCTCTTTAAAAGGTGGTCCGCTTGGCGGGATGGGAGACAATGTTTGGAATAGAGATGCAATTGTTGGTGAACGATTAGGTTTTGATTGTTCTAAAGGTCATCCAGCAATGGGAAATTATCATCATCACCAAAATCCCAGTGCTTTTAAATTTGATCTAACTGTTATTTCAACGGTATGTGTTATTTATAATTCTGATGGTTTGTATGCCATTGATAGTATGCAACATTCTCCTTTAATTGGTTTTGCTTACGATGGGTTTCCAATTTACGGTGCTTATGGGTATAAAAATGCAAACGGAACTGGTGGCGTTGCTCGCATTAAATCAAGTTATACTTTAAGAAGTATTACAGTTAGAACAACCTATGCCGGCAGCACGGTGGCTGTTACCCCAGGGCCCGCAGTTAGTGGAACATATCCTTTAGGTTATTTTAAAGAAGATTATCAATACAATGCAACTTCTACTTTAACACCAGATTATTTGGATGATCATAATGGAAGATTTTGCGTAACGCCTGAATATCCAGGGGGCACCTATTGTTATTTTGCAACGGTTACTAATGCTTGGAATTCGGCCTATCCGTATGTTGTTGGGCCAACTTTTTATGGAACAAAAGTAGTAGCAAAAGTTACCTCCATTAGTGAATCAACCACAACGTATACTGTTGCTACCGGAATTGGTAAAAATGCAATTAAAGATTTTAATGTGATGGTATTTCCGAATCCTGCCAGTGACATGATCATGGTTCAATTAAATAATTTAACCAAAGAAAATGTAAATATTGAATTGTATGATATGACCGGAAAATTAATTCAAAAATCAATGGTGTATCAAGGGAGCACAACGGCTTATATAGATTTAAAAACCGTGTATAATGGACAATACATTGTAAGAATATCGGATGGAAATGCCGTTTTGAGCAAAAAGATCTTGGTAGATCGATAGATGAATTATAGTGTTAAAGTAAAGCCGCTATATTTATGTAACGGCTTTTATTTTTTATAGATCAAAGCAACCGCATAAGCATTTACGCCTTCTTCTTTTCCAACGTAACCTAATTTTTCGTTGGTAGTTGCTTTAATAGATACGCAATCTATGTCAACTTCAAGAATTGGAGCAATTACATTTTGCATGGCTTCAATATGAGGATTGATCTTTGGAGCCTCTAGTGATAAAGTAGCATCAATGTTTCCAATAACGTAATTTTTTTCTTTTAAGATCATTACAACCTCCTTCAGTAAAACCTTGCTATCCGCATTTTTATATTTTGGATCTGTATTTGGAAAGTGAAAACCAATATCTCTAGCATTAGCAGCACCAAGCAATGCATCACAAATAGCGTGAAGTAAAACATCCGCATCGCTGTGTCCATCACAACCAGAGTGATGGTCAAGTTTAACGCCGCCTATCCAAAGGTTTCTTCCTTTTTTTAAAGGGTGCACATCGTATCCAAATCCTATCCTGAAATTCATATTTTATTTTTTCTTGCTCATCTCTTGAGAAAGCCCTTCGACTCCGCTCAGGGCGACAAGGATTATTTTAATTTACAATTTGTATCTCCGGCCGATAAACCTTCGCAACTTTTTTTGGGTTGTCGTTTCGTTGTATTCTCAAGAACACCCGAATCGTATTTCCCATTAGAGTTATTGCATTCACAGGTATGCATTTTTTTCATGATAAAAATATTATCACCATAAAAAACAATATGTAAACGCGTTTACTCAACGGCTTTTACCCCAGGTAAACTTCCTTGTTCAATGTATTCTAAAAGCGCACCGCCGCCTGTACTAACATAACTTACTTTATCAGCCAAATGATATTTATTAATGGCCGCAACGCTATCTCCTCCACCAATTAAACTATAAGCACCATTTTTGGTGGCCTCTGCAATGGCCAATGCGGCTTGCTTGGTGCCGTTTTCAAAATTACTCATTTCAAAAACACCCATGGGGCCGTTCCATAAAATGGTCTTAGATTTTTTGATCACCTCGTCGTTCATCTTTATGGTTTCCGGCCCGGCATCCAAACCCATCCAACCATCGGGAATTTCTCTGATATTACTTTCTTTAAAATTGGCATCGTTCGAAAAATTATCGGCTATGATAGCGTCGGTTGGTAAGTAAAATGTAACACCTAACTCTTTTGCTTTTTGCATGATGTCCTTTGCTATTTGCAAACGATCATCTTCGCATAAGGATTTACCAATTTTTCCGCCCATGGCCTTTACAAAGGTAAAAGCCATGCCACCACTGATCAAAATATTATCGGCTTTATTCATTAATTGTTCAATGATCAATATCTTATCACTCACTTTTGCGCCACCAATAATGGCTGTGAATGGTCTCTCGGCGTTATTCAACACTTTATCAATGCTCTTCACTTCTCCCGCCATAACATAACCTAAGCACTTATCTTCAGGCTTAAAAAATTTCGCTATTACTGCAGTAGAGGCGTGTGCGCGATGAGCTGTTCCAAATGCATCATTTACGTAAACAGATCCATGTTTGCTTAATAGTTGAGCAAAATTTTCATCACCTTTTTCTTCCTCTTTGTAAAAACGCAAATTCTCCAACAGTAAAACTTCACCTGGTTTTAATGCCGCTGATCTTTCAAATGCTTCGGCACTTATACAGTCATCTATAAAAGAAACGGTTACGCCAAGAGCTTTTGATACATTTCCAATAATATGGCTTAACGAGCATTTATTTGTAGGACCATCTTTGGGTCTTCCTAAATGCGACATCAACACAATACTTCCACCATCCTTCAATATTTTTTTGAGTGTAGGAATTACAGCTTTAATACGTGTTTCATCAGTAACATTAAATGCACTATCCAAAGGAACATTAAAATCAACACGAATTACTGCGCGTTTACCTAAGAAATTTATAGAGTCAATTGTTTTCATTATAGTTCTTAATTCAACATTCATAATTCATCATTTCTTCCCAGTGCTCCCAAATCCTCCGGCACCTCGGTTACTGTCTTCCAAAACAGTTACCAATTCCCATTTGGCTACTTCGTGTTTAGCAATTACCATTTGGGCAATACGTTCACCATCATTGATCACAAAATCCGTGTGAGATAAATTTATCAATAGAACTTTTATCTCTCCACGATAATCAGCATCTATTGTTCCAGGTGAATTTAAAACTGTTAATCCATTTTTAAATGCTAAACCGCTGCGTGGACGAATTTGCGATTCAAAACCAATTGGTAGTTCCATGAATAAACCTGTTGCTACTAAAACTCTCTCTAATGGTTTTAAAGTAATAGGTTCGTTTAAATTCGCTCTTAAGTCCATACCTGCGGCATGCTCGGTAGCGTACTCCGGTAAAGGATGTTTACTCTGGTTTATTAGTTTGATCGTTGGCACCTGTACTTTTATTAAATTTTTTTAGGTTAGAAAATTCCAACTTATAGAAGAAGAAAACAAATAATACTACTAACAAATTATTCAAAATAAGCTTTAGGTACTTGTTATCAAGGTCTTGCCACACTAGCGAAATCAAATAAAGACCTACTGCCAGAATGAAGAACACGCTTATGGCCCTTACATTGTATTTTACAGGGTAATATTTTTGCCCAATGATGTATGATATCACCATCATAATTCCATATGCTGCAAAGGTTGCCCATGCGCAAGCCATGTAACTATATTTTGGAACAAAGGCAAAATTGATCGCTAAAGTAATAGCAGCACCGATAAGAGTAATGATTGCTCCAAATTTTGTTTGCCCTGTGAGTTTATACCAAATGCTTAAGTTGTAATAAATGCCAAGAAATAAATTAGCGAGCAAAAGGATGGGAACAACGGCAAGGCCTTCCCAATAAGGTGAGCTGATCATTAATCGTTTGATGACAGGTAAATTCATCATGGTTGCTAAAAACAAAAAGGAACAGAATATCACAAAGGCCTTCATTACAAATGCATAAACCTTTTTAGAATCTTTATCTTTTGCACTATTAAAAAAGAAAGGCTCTGCGGCATACGTAAATGCTTGTCTAAAAATGGCCATGAGCATTGCAATTTTATAACACGCACCATAAACTCCTTGCGCGTGCTGACCAATATCCTCGGGCAATAATTTTTTGATAATGATCCTGTCAAACGTTTCGTTTACCATGCCGGCCAAACCCAATATAAGCAAGGGCCAGGCGTACGAGAACATTTCTTTCCATAAAGGAATATTTAATTTGAATTTGAACTCTTTGAACACCGGTGCCAAACAAATAAGCGAAACAATATTGGCTATCAATCCTGCAAAAAAGGAATAACCAATTCCAATATGCGGATCGTAAAGTGAAGCTAACGTTCCGGTTTCATTTGCTTCGTAAGCGTTTTTGCAAAATACAAAAAAGAAAACGTGAAGCGACACATTCACAAACACATTGATGGCTTTTAATATGGCGAATGTTTTTGCTTTATTATTGATGCGTAATTTTGCAAAGGGAATTGCCATCAACGCTTCTGTTCCTAAAATTAAAATGGTCCAGTAGATGTATGAAAGCTTATCGGGATATTGCAACCAATTAGCAATAGGTTGTGCAAACAGCGAAAGAAGGATACAGAAGCTTACAGAAGAAATAATAATGGAAGTTAAGGCCGTGTTAAAAACACTTTCTTTATCCTCTTTTTTTGTAGAGAAATTAAAAAAAGCAGTTTCCATTCCGTAACTAAATATCACATTCAAAAAAGCGATATAAGCATACATCTCAGAATTTACTCCGTAATCAACGGGCTTTTGAAAAATGTAAGTGAGTAATGGGGTGAGAAGAAAATTCATAAAACGAGGCAAAATGGTGCCAAGGCCATAAATGACCGTTTGCCCTGCAAGTTTTTTTAATGGATTCGACACGCTTCTTCCTTTGGTAAAGTATAAAAATAGGATTTCCGCAAATGGAAAGGTGTAGAGTGTTACTTAAGATATTAACTTCGTATTGTAGACTTTAAACATTTAGCTCATCAACGAGCAAAGGATACTGATTTTATAAATGCACTTTTCTTTTTGGAAACTCTTCAGATAAGAGTAAATACGGGCATATTTTTTTAACGCGAATTTAGCCGAAATGCGCCAGGAATTGTAGTGGAAAGCCCACAGCGAAAGTGAAGCGCAGCGAAACTTGAGCGAGGACTTGGAACGGAAAGCCTGGTGCCCTGAGCCTCCATATTTCCAAATGGCGAAGGGCAGGCGCCCAAATTATAAAAAAATACTTTTTGAGGTACGACTAGATAGAACCTATAACCGACTGAGAGCCCCTAACAACATCACCAATTTTAACATCGAGTTTGGTGCCTAAAGGAAGGAAAAGATCAACGCGAGAACCAAATTTAATGAAGCCCATTTGCTGGCATTGCTGCGCTGTATCACCTTCTTTGCAATACCAAACAATACGGCGAGCCAATGCACCTGCTATTTGACGAAAAAGAATTTTTTTGCCGTTTTGATGTTCAACTACAACGGTAGTGCGCTCATTATCGGTGCTGCTTTTTGGTTCCCAGGCTGCTAAAAATTTACCAGGATGATATTTGAAAAAAGAAACTTTTCCTGCAATGGGATAGCGATTGATGTGCACGTTAAGCGGCGACATAAAAATAGAAACTTGCAAGCGCTTGTCTTTAAAATACTCGCCTTCTTCGGTTTCTTCAATCACCACAACTTTACCATCGGCCGGTGCAATGACCTGGTTTTCGCTAATGGTAAATTGACGTTTTGGATCTCTAAAAAACTGCAAGATCGTGATTGTCAAAAAGCCACTTAAAAGGTACGCAAACCATTGCGCAATAAGGAACTCAGGGAAAAAGTACTTTGCAATAAATATGATTATGGCGCTGAAAACCAGTACTATAAAGAGACTCGGCCAACCTTCTTTGTGAAATGTCATTACGTATCTAAAATTTTGTTCAAATATAAGGGTTTATAACCAATAAAATTGTCATTAAATTTCTTGTTAAATTAACTGCCTTTTCTAAATTTGTAAACGCTTAAAAAAACACAATTCTTAAATATACTAAACTATGAGCAAAATTAAAGTAGCTAACCCAGTGGTTGAACTAGACGGTGATGAAATGACCCGTATCATCTGGAAATTTATTAAAGATAAATTGATCCTGCCATATTTGGATTTGGATATCAAATATTTCGACCTTGGAGTAGAGAATCGCGATGCAACAAACGATCAAGTAACCATTGATTCGGCAGAAGCCATTAAAAAATATAATGTTGGTATTAAGTGTGCTACTATCACACCTGATGAAGAGCGTGTAAAAGAATTTAAATTAAAGCAAATGTGGAAATCACCAAACGGAACCATCCGTAATATTTTAGATGGTACTGTTTTTCGTGAACCAATTGTTTGTAAAAATGTTCCTCGTTTAGTTCCAAACTGGACAGCACCAATTTGTATCGGTCGTCACGCTTTTGGCGATCAGTATCGTGCAACCGATTTTTTGACAAAAGGAAAAGGTAAGTTAACTGTTAGCTTTACTCCCGAAGATGGAAGTGCTCCTCAATCGTTTGAAGTATTTAACTTTAAAGGTGATGGTGTTGCTTTAACGATGTATAACACTGATGAGTCGATCAAAGGTTTTGCTCACTCTTGTTTTAATACAGCATTAGCTAAAGGATGGCCTTTATATTTATCGACTAAAAACACTATCTTAAAAAAATACGATGGCCGTTTTAAAGATATTTTCGAAGAGATCTATCAAAAAGAATTCAAGACAAAATTTGAAGCAAAAGGAATTGTGTATGAGCACCGTTTAATTGATGATATGGTTGCAAGTGCTTTAAAATGGAATGGAAATTTTGTTTGGGCTTGTAAAAATTATGATGGCGACGTTCAATCGGATACAGTAGCGCAAGGTTTTGGTTCGTTAGGATTAATGACCTCTGTTTTGGTTACGCCTGATGGAAAAACAATGGAAGCAGAAGCAGCTCATGGAACTGTAACGCGTCACTTCCGCGATCATCAAGCAGGTAAACCAACATCTACAAACCCAATTGCAAGTATTTTTGCTTGGACAAGAGGTTTAGAATTCCGTGGTAAATTAGATAATAACCAAGAGTTGATCGATTTTTGCCATGCTTTAGAGAGAGTTTGCGTTGCAACAGTTGAAAGTGGTAAAATGACCAAAGACTTAGCAGTTTGTATACATGGTAACAAAGTAAAATTAGGAGAACATTATTTAAATACTGAAGATTTTTTAAATGCCTTAGATGAAAATTTAAAACTTGCTTTGAAAAAGCAATTGAATTAAGTTATTGATCTATAAATTAAAAAGCCCCAACCGCAAATTGGGGCTTTTTTTATTCGATTTTTTTTATCTTCGATATAGGGAGCAATATGAAAAACGAATATTTTGTATTTTATTTACCTTGCTTTGTTTAACGGGCATTTCACAGTGGCACATATTAGCCGTGCCAACAACAACAATGTTGCCCTCAAACCCGCTTGGAATGCGGCCACTAGCTAATGGAAAAATAGCGTTTTACGTTAATCATTTTTGGTCGCCTTCATCAGGTACTTATTGTAGGGTATATATTTCTGATAATGATCTGTTGAGTAACACTAGTATTGCAGGTATAGATCCTGCGCCAAGCTTTATGCTTCATCCTAATATTAGTTCTGTTAACGCTCACACTCTAGCCCCGTAACTGGATCAATAAGTTGTTTGAAATTTGAAAATGCACATTAGGTTATTGTGCTGGTTCTTCAGGTCAATTATGGAAAACAGTTAATGTTGGAACAACCTGGGTAAGTGAAATTACAGCATGTACAAATAACATTAATTTCATTTTTACCTTTAGCAATTATGTAGCTTATTTTGGTGATAATGCGAATAGGGTATATAAAAACAAACATCTTTCAGGCACCAATACCTTAACAATTGGGGTCCAATATGAAATAATTATTTACCCAAACCCGGCAGACGACCGAATAACTGTTGACCTTGGAAATTTAAAAAGCAAAGCTAGATCTTTGAAGTTGATGAATGTTATGGGCAAGTTTTTTTCGACAAACAAATTGAGGCGTATCTGAGCTCGAGTGGAATTGACATTCCAACAGAACAATTACCTTCAGGAATTTATCTACTCTCGGTAGAGACGGATGAAAAAGTGGTTACGAAGAATCTGTGCGTAAAGCATTAACCCAACTTCAAAATCTGATATTGTATTTTATTAAACTCAAATTGATCTCCTTCTTTAAACTTTTGGAATTGCTCTCCCAAAGGAGAATGCAAAGAAATAACCATCACGTCATTTTCTTCAACCGTGATTTTTCCAATATTAGTGGCAATAAAAAAATAGCCTTTGTTAGTTTCTATTAAACTTCCCAAAACAACAGCTTCACTTTGTTTCTGAATGTCTATTTTTAAAAGTAAGTTGCTTTGATTTTCCCATTCCAGTAATTGCTTCCCAAATTTTTCTTGTTCCAAGTGGATCATCGCGCGACTTGTTTCGTGTTTATCGCCGGCGCTACTTTTACTTTCGTTGTTTGCTGATTCACTTAGCTCACTTAAAGCATCGTTGAATTGTGTGATCTTGTAATTGATAACTTGCTTACACGCGCTTAAAATAAAATTTTTATTCATTAAAATGTTATGGGCAACACTACATTTTTTCCGTTGCGTAATACTTCTACTTCGCTGTTGTCGCCTTTTTTGAAAGTAGAAAGGGCCTTCATGTAGTCTTGAATGTTTTTTACTTTAGTTGTTCCAAGTCTGATCACTATATCATCTTTTAAAACGCCTGCTTTATTGGCAGGTTTTCCATCGGTAACACCTTCAATATGTAAACCCTCTCCCTCGTAAGTATAATCTGGCATAACACCCATAGTAACTCTAAATCCTGCTTTACTTGATTCGGGGTTACGCGTTTTTAAAAATGCAAGTTTTGGATAATGATATGTTTTTTCGATGGTTGCAATAATGTAGTCCAATACGGCTGATTCTCCTTTGTAATTTACTTTTTCAATATCATCGCTTGGTTTGTGGTAGTCGCTGTGCTGGCCTGTGAAGAAATGTAATACAGGGATATCTTTCAAATAGAAAGAGGTTTGATCGCTCGGGCCAATTCCGCTGCTATCTTTAATAATTTTGAATTCACTTTTTAATGAGTCGATCAGTGGAACCCAAACCGGAGATGTTCCAACACCATAAATAAGAACTTTTTTGGTTGAATCATTCAAGCGACCGATCATATCCATGTTGATCATGTAATTCACTGTGTTTAGATCGACATCAGGATTGTCGCAATATTTTTTACTTCCAAGCAATCCTAATTCTTCTCCACTAAAACAAACAAATAAAATATTAAAGGGCTCTGTTTTTTTGTTGTTAGAAAAGTAATTGGCTAATTCAATTACGCCGGCAGTTCCGCTGGCATTGTCGTCGGCACCATTATGAATTTTGCCTTCCGGGTTTGCATCTTTACTATTATGATCGTACCCTAAACCTAAATGATCGTAGTGCGCGCCAATAACAATAGTAAAAACAGCTTTATTATTCAAATATCCAACCACGTTATTTGCAGCTTGCTCTTTTATATCCTTTGAGCTTGTGTCGTGCCTGTTAGGATTGTATTTATATGTAAAGCCTTTTAAATAGGAGTTATTAAAATTACTTAAGCCTGCTGCTTTAAATTGTTTGGCAATATAATTAGCGGCCATTAATTCTTCTGCACTTGAGGTGCCTCGGCCCTTTAATTTATCGGAAGCCAAATAGGAAATATGTTTTTTTAGAGATTCGGGTTTAATATTTTGCGCAACAGAAAATACGCTACAACTAATGCAAAGAACAAAGGCTAATTTTTTCATAAAATATTTTGTTATAAAACTTTGCTTTGGCAAACAAAGTTCGAGAGAGGTACCGAAGTTTTTGCGATGGCGTTAAAACCACCATCTACTTCTTTAAAATTATGAATTCCTCTCGATTTTAAAATACTTGCAGCGATCATGCTTCTGTAGCCGCCTGCGCAATGCAAGAAAAATGGTTTATCGTTAGTTACTTCAGCAAACCAACTATTTATTTGGTCTAATGGTCGGTTATAAGCTTCGTTAACATGTTCGGCTGCGTATTCAGTTTCTTTACGAACGTCGATCACTGTATCCTTTTCTATTTTAACTTCTTTCGCAAATTCTTCAGCACTTATTCTGTTAACGGTATCAATTTCTTTACCTGCTTTTTTCCAATCGTCAAAGCCACCTTTTAAATGACCAATAATATTATCAAAACCAACGCGGCTTAAACGAGTAACGCTTTCTTCCTCTTTACCTGTTGAAGTAATTAAAAGAATTGGTTGTTTCACATCACTTATCAAAGCGCCAACCCACGGAGCAAAATCGCCATTGATGCTAATGTTGATAGAGCGAGGAATGAATCCTTGGGTAAACTCAGCCGGAGTTCGTGTATCTAACATGATAGCTTCGGTTGTTTTGGTTGCCGCTTCAAATTCAGCAATTGCTAAGGCTTTCATTCCATTATTTAAAACCGTATCAAAACTCTCATAGCCTTTTTTGTTCATGGCAACATTCATTGGAAAATAAGCAGGAGGTGGTAATAAACCTTCTGTAACGGCTTCCACAAATGCTTTTTTATTTGGCTGATTCAAAGCGTAATTCATTTTCTTTTGATTACCCAGTGTATCCACTGTTTCTTTCATCATGTTTTTTCCGCAAGCGCTTCCTGCACCATGGGCCGGATAAACAGTAATATCGTTTGCCAGTGGCATGATCTTGCTATTTAAAGAATCGTACAACATTCCTGCAAGGTCTTCCATGGTCATTGATGCTGCTTTTTGCGCAAGATCAGGGCGACCAACATCACCTAAGAATAAAGTATCACCACTAAATAATGAATGATCTTTTCCGTTCTCATCTTTCAATAAATAACAGGTACTTTCTAATGTATGTCCGGGTGTATGTAAAACTTTTATTGTAATATTTCCTAATTTGAATTCTTCACCATCTCGGGCAATGATGGCTTTAAATTCGGGATTAGCATTTGGACCAAAAACAATTGGCGCATCTGTTTTTTTACTTAGATCGAGATGACCTGAAACAAAATCAGCATGAAAATGTGTTTCAAAAACATATTTTATTTTTACATTATCTTTTTTTGCGCGATCAATATAGGGTTGAACTTCACGCAAGGGATCAATAATGGCCGCTTCACCATTTGAGGTAATATAGTATGCGCCTTGTGCCAAACAACCGGTGTAAATTTGTTCTATTTTCATGATTTTTCCTTACACAAAGTTACTAAGTTGAAATCAATATGCACTGATAATTATCATTTCTTGGGATATTGAATTAAAGTATTGCAAATCAAATAAATATAAGTCATTAGAGGCCTTCAAACACACGTGATTTATTTGTTGAGAGCAACAGAATGGTTACATTTGCCACAAATGCAAATTCCTAAGGAAGCTATAGAAGTGAGGGGGTATTTTACTTGGATGGGAAAAGATGGTATTGCGCGCACGTGTGTGAAACAAGGAATAGATATTACACTTGAGTTTGCGCTTGAAAATACAAAGACAGTAACTGGTTTTTTTATAGATAGAAAATTTCCGATACTTATTGATTCGCGCGGAATAAAATCGATGAGCTATGAGGCGCGTCGCCATTTTTCCGCACGAGGTAGAGATACCAAAACAAACGCGTTCGGTATTCTTATTGGTTCAACGGTGAGTCGTGTTCTCGGAAATTTTTATTTGGGAATAAACAAACCGGCCGTTCCAACAAAATTATTTGATAACGAAGAAGAAGCGACTAAATGGCTTGAACAGTTTGTGAACTAATGGCTCCAAAAAACAAGATCCCTCTTTCTGATAATTCGCGCGCTAATGAAGTGTTGGAAGTGATCATGGCTTTTGCGCGACAGGATTTCGAAAAAAAAGTAAGTTTAAAGAGCGACGATAGCGTTTTAGATGGTATAGGGGCAGGAGTAAATATGTTGGGAGAAGAATTGCAACATTCAACTATTTCGCTTAAGGAAAAAGAGCAATTATTGAAGGAGATCCATCACCGCGTAAAAAATAATATGCAGATCATTTCGAGCTTATTGAGTTTACAATCTGAGAACACCGAAGATGAAAAATTTATAGCACTTATACGTGAGAGCCGTAACCGAATTAACTCTATGGCACTGGTGCATGAAATGTTGTATCAATCAGACGATCTCAGTAAAATTGAATTGAAAGAATACATTGAAACATTGGGTTCAAGCGTTCATCAATCTTATGTTTTACCAAACTCCGATCTGGAGTTTATTTACGAAATAGAAAAGAATGTTCATTTTGACATTGACAAAATGATTCCAATTGGTTTAATTTTAAACGAGGCCATTAGTAATTCGTTAAAGCATGCATTCCCTAAAAGAAAAGGAAAAATTAGCGTTGCGCTTAAACCTCTCAACGAAAAATATGTGCTTTCGGTATCGGATGATGGAATTGGCTTTAAAAAAGATTTTGATCTTGAAAGAGATTCGCATTTAGGTATACAGCTTATTTATATGCTAACCGAGCAATTGGGCGGCAAGTTAGAGGTGAAGAGAGAGAATGGTGTGAGTTATAGTATTGTTTTTTAACGCCAAATTTTAAAGGGCATCAACTTTCCGTTTGATGAAGTGTCCATGTTCCTCATCTTCAAAACTTCCGTATAACAAAACCATGCTTACGTGTAAATGCATCATCGCAGTTAATGTGAAGATCAGTTCAAAGGTTGTGAGAATATTGTAAAAAGTAATTGTAAGATGATCAAATAAACTTCCAATTCCTCCTGCATACCAAATAAAGATTTTAAGAACAAGAATTAGTCCGAAATAGATGCCAGACACCTTAATGGAATTGAGCCAGAGTTTTTGTGATTTTGCTTTTACAAGACTCCAGATTTTTGTTAGGGCATCAGAGGAGCCAATGTTATCTCTGTGTGAGATATAACTGGCCGAAAAGCAAAAGAAAAACACGGGTGGCATAATGATAAGCCATGGTAATTTGTTAAGCAAAAGGAGCCAAATATACCCAATGACCCCACTTACAGCGCCTGGTTCAAAGTCCGACATGAACTGAAAATAGAGATATTCGGAAACATTAGATACAAAATAATAGATGGCGAACAGAATAGTAAAGTTGAGCAGGTACATTTTAAAGATATCAATAAAGGAACCCTCGCTCAGGCTCTCTTCGTTCTTGGCTTTCCTTTCGCCCTTTAACAAACAGTTATTTATAAAATAATTATACAAGCTAAGACCAATGATATAAAAAAGAAACAAAGCAATAACGATAAGATACGACCGCGGCGACAAACTTTTCTTCAGTGAAACAAGTTTATTAAAAGGATTGTAGGTTTCGCCGACGGCAACGGCACTTAAATAAGAAACGATGATCAATGGAATCGCGATACTTACCACGGGTAATATAATTGCAGCACCATTTTTCGAAATGTAATCAAATGATAGTTTAGAGATCTCTCGTGTATCACGCGTTTTCATGATATCAATACCAATTGCCCCCTTCATTTATTATTACACTCTAAATTTTAGCATTAAGGTTGCGTTTATTTGTTCTATCTCACAATAATTTTTTGCGAATAAAGCTCGTTATTAGAAGAGGCAATCACCATATATTTTCCTGGAGTTAGTCTGTTTTCAGCATCTATAGCGATCAAATTATTTCCTTCCAGTATTAAGATTACTTTCGAATATACTTCTTTTCCGCTAATATCTTTTATCACAACTAACACTTCTCTATCATAGAATCCCGTAAGATCAATTTTAAATTCACCATCTGAAGGATTCGGAAAAACGCTCATTCTGTTTTTAGAGACTTTATAGTTTACAGGTACAATTGCTGAGTAAGTGAAATGCCCATTTATATCCGTTTGTTTTAAACGGTAATAGGAGATCCCTACAAGAGGAGCAAAATCCGTTTCGGCATAATCTATGATCGTGTTACTGTTGCCGGCAGCTTTAACAACACTTACTGTTTCAAAATCTACACCATTAGCGGATCTTTCAATTACAAAATTTTCTGTATTCTTTTCAGAAGCTGTTGCCCATTCGATCTCAACCTTTGTTGTATTATGAATGGCATTGAATTCAAGTAGTTCGATTGGTAGAGGTGTGGAGGCAATACTTGTAGTGCCAATTGTGAACCGTAAATTATTATTCATTCCAGTTACATCTGCAAACTGGTAGGTGCTTCCACTTACAAATGTGGCACCCGAAATGATACCACCACCAGCAGTTGTTTCATCAGCAAATACGCCATCGTTATCGGTATCTATCAATAAACGTAATTCAGATGCCGTAACGGGTCCTAATCCTGTGAGATCAAATTGCACATCAAAATCAGTTATTGTTCCAGTTTCTGAGCCTCTCCAAATTCTTAATAATCGCGCTTGCACTCCTTGGCCTGAAGGAACATCGGGAGTGGTTGTGTATGAACCAAGGGGACCGTCATCATGCCCCCAAATATAATATTCGTTGTTACCAAGTCCAGTAGGATTCAATACGGTTACAATACCAGAGCCTTTTGAATTATTTTGGATATTGCTTGCATCAACCCGTCCTATTCCGGCAACATCATGGTCGTAATTACCATTCACGCCATTGTCTTCGTCATACAGATCATTGGCAGTTAAGGTACAATTGTATTTAGCGGATAGGTAATTATTAACTATGATGCGCTGTGCACTATTTAGCGGTCCATTGTAAATGATCACTTCACCCAGATCGCCATTAATAAAGCGTCCGGTGGTATTTTTTTCATTACCAATATAAAGAGGGTGAGGATTAACACTTGGTGTTGTGGCTTCATTATCTGTAAAAATACTAGTGTTGTTCTTATATAGATCTCTTCCAACTCCAGGTGAATAGGAATACTCAATGATATTAACCGTGCTTGATACTTGAGAAGCTCCAGAGCTTGGTGTTGTTCTTGTGTTGTTAGACCATCTCACCGGTGCGTGAATATTATTATTAGTGAAGCTCAATAGCTCATAATTCTCGTGATTATCATCTCCTTTTACCAACCACGCATTGTAATCTTTGGCAACATCAACCATTGGAACAATAAAAATATGCCACTGTGTAAGATCAAATGCTGCGTTATAAGCAACTGTTAATTGATCATCTGTTCCGTCAAAATCAATTGTAGGATAACCATTTGCTGAACCGGCCACATATGCAGGCCTTGCAATAACCGCAGAAGGCAATGCCGAAAAAGCGTTACCCGATTGATCGGCCCAAGCAGTTACGCTTGTTCCGGAAATAGTAACACCCTTGTTGGCATCAAGCCATAATTTATTATTGGTGCTTGAACCAACCCCGCCCGCGCCGGTTTGTGCCCACAAAAAAGAGGCACATAACATCTGTAAGAATAGGATATAAAATAATCTCATGATTTCAAAAATAATAAAAAGGATACTGATTTACAATACAAAAGGTGTTTTTAACCTATGGTGTTTTCATTAATGAGGATAAGTTAACTTTATTGAACCAAAGACCGTATTTTCGATTATTTTCACTATTATTACAAGTAAAAATAACAGAGATCATGAGATCACTTTTTATCTTCCTCTTTTTAAGTTTCGGTATTGCAATGTTTTCGCAAACTCCGGCTTATGATGACCTTACGTTTGACGAAGAAGAGCTAAGTGCAAGCTTTAAGGCATCAGGCAAACAACATATTACATTAAAATCAAAAAAAGGAACCGGCGGAATGCCTAAGGTGCCAGAAGCTGATGCTTTAAAAGCAGCAGAAATAGTGGATATTATTTTAGTATTTACTGAAACAAATGAAGATGCTGCCGGTACGCGTGAAGAGAGTAATCGCGAGCGTTGGGAAAACTTAATGAGCACCTACCCTGAATTTTTTCAGTTTGCTACCAGCTACAAAAACGTTTGCCAATGTGTAATGGGTGGAGATGCAGAAGCATTAAAGCCAAGTCAGGGATTTTATATTTATTATAAAACAGCCGAACAAAAAGCTGCCGAAAAAGCTGCCGAAAAAGCAAAAGCAGATGCGGAATTTTTAGCCGAGGCTGCCGCAGCAAAAAAAGCAGAAAAGAAAGAAGATAAAAAGGAAGATAAAGTTGTAGCAAAGAATGATAAGAAAGAAAAAGAGAAGGAAGTAGAGAAGCCAAAGAAGGAAAAAGAAAAGAAAGAGGAGCCCAAGGAAGAGGAAGAAACATCTACTGCTGTTGAAGGTGCGGTAGAAACTGTTGTCGTTGAAATTAAGCCTAAAAAAGCAGGATACAAAAAGCCAAAAGTATCTAAGGATAAGAAATCATGCCGCCCTCCTTGTTATGGATACGGAGATGAAGACCTTAATAATTTTTTTAAGGATCAAATCGTATTGAGTAAAAAACAAAGACGTTCAGTAAAGGGTTCGGCATCTATTGTTAAGCTTTCGCTAAATTTTGATGGCTCGGTAAAAAAGGCTTTAGTAAACGGTGCCAATACGCAATTAAATGAACTTGTAACGGTTGCTCTTAAAAATATGGATCTTTGGAATCCTGCAGTAAAAGCAGGCGTTACTATAAAATCGGAAGTAAAGATCACATTGAAATATGATAAGAGTACAAAATCCATTAAACCTTTTGAAGTAATGATAACGCCTCGTCCAAATCCAAAATGTACCGAGTGTAAAACGGATTCGGAAATATTTGGGGATTAGAAATATATTAAGGTAATTATTAATAGCTCAGTAGAAGGATACTCCGGTATTTTGTATTCTAAACGAATATTCTTTAGTCGATAAAAAATATGGGTCAACACTAACCTTCTTCTCATTGCTAAACTCATATTTTTAGAAGTATATTTTTTTTAGCTTTCGATATAGAATGTTATAACAACTGGCTATCACCTCACGCAACTCCGGAATTCCATTTAATAGCCTGTGCGCTTTATCGCATATTTTTATTCTTGGTGGTGCCCCTTTTAATTCGCCGTGTTCTGACTGTCCCTGTCAAAGACCCTACCACTCTTTGTTTACAATAGAAAATTCCAACTTTATGGCTTCATCCATAACCCAAATTATTCCTATGTTTGGAGTGATTTTAAATACTGGTTTAACCATTTTTATCATTTTCAATAGCGAAAGGTGAGATTTTAGATTGAAAGGATTTTACATATTCCCATCAAAAAATTACAGATTTCACTGATTTATTTCAAGTTAAATAAAAGTAAAAACATGAGATATGTGTAAGTATTTTTCAAAAACATATAATTATTTAGCTAAAGAATGGCCCCACCTTTATAAAAATATAAAACGATAATTATGATACAATACGGAGCGACATTAAACTGCAGGATTGGAACAAAAATCCATGCAAAAACAGATCCACCGGTTAATCCGGATAAAAATATTCCTACAAAACCAGATAGGAATCCTGATCCTACAAAAATTAGACCGGGAGTTAATGAGCCCGAAAAAGCGGATCCTACTCGCATCAATAATCCAAGTATCGAACAGCCCTCTAAATAAGCTAAAAGTAAGTAACACTAATGCCATGAAAACTGCAGAAGCAAAAACAAAAACAAAATGGAGTATCGATCCTTCGCACTCTGAAATTTCCTTTAAAATAAAACATTTAGGAATTGCAAATGTAAAAGGCGTTTTTACAGAATTTGACGCCAGTATTTATACCACTGGTGAGGATTTTTTAACTTCAGAAATTGATTTTTGGATAAATCCAGAATCGGTTGATACACGAGATGAAAAACGTGATGCGCATTTAAAGGGAGGTGATTTTTTCGACGTTAGAAATCACAAGCAGATTTCGTTTGTTGGAGACAGCATTGAAAAAATTGATCGCGTAAATAATTTTGTGCTGTATGGCAATTTGAGTATTAAAGGCATAACCCATAAAATTAAAATGGATGCTGAATTCGGCGGAATAATGAAAGACCCTTGGGGAAATGAAAAAGCCGGGCTTAAAATCAAAGGAAAAATTAATCGCAAAGAGTGGGGATTAAATTGGAACACAACCTTAGAAGCAGGAGGATTTTTGGTAAGTGATCAGGTAAGTATAACCTGCGAAATTGAACTGACTAAATTGCCTTAGAATTGACGAATAATACATATTTGGAATTTAAAAAAAGGCGTTCATGAAAAACGAAAAGAAAAAGAATAAAAAACTGACTACAAAAGCTGGTAAACCTTATACAGAGAATGAAGACACTATGAGTGTTGGTTCTAGAGGACCACTACTTTTACAGGATTTTATTTTGCACGAGAAAATGGCGCATTTTAACCGAGAACGTATTCCGGAGAGGGTTGTGCATGCAAAAGGTACAGGAGCATTTGGAACATTTACAGTTAAGCATGATATTAGTAAATACACTAAAGCTAAAATATTTAATGAAATTGGTAAACAAACAAAGGTATTTGCACGCTTCTCACAAGTTGGAGGTGAAAAGGGAAGCGCTGATACAGAAAGAGACCCTCGTGGCTTTGCATTGAAATTTTATACTGAAGATGGTAATTGGGACTTAGTTGGAAATAACACACCCGTTTTTTTTATAAAAGACCCCAAGAAATTTTCTGATTTTATTCACACACAAAAACGTCATCCGCGCACGAATTGCAAAAGCCCTACTATGATGTGGGATTTTTTTAGTTTGAATCCGGAAAGTTTACATCAAGTATTGATTTTGATGAGTGATAGAGGAACTCCACACGGTCATAGGCACATGCACGGATTTGGTTCACATACATTTAGTATGATTAATGCCATTAGCGAAAAAGTGTGGGTAAAGTTTCATCTCAAAACAATGCAAGGGATAAAAAATTTTACTGATAAAGAAGCTCTTGAGATGAAAGGGAAAGATCCCGATTTTTCTCAACGCGATTTGGTAGAGGCAATTGATAAAAAAGATTTCCCGAAATGGCTCATGCAAATTCAGGTAATGACGCATGAGGAAGCAAATAAGTTTCCTTTTAATCCATTTGATGTAACAAAGGTATGGCCGCATGCAGATTTTCCTTTGATTGATGTTGGGATTATGGAACTCAACGAAATTCCAAAAAACTATTTTGCCGATGTTGAACAGAGCGCCTTTGCTCCAGCTAACGTTGTGGATGGTATTTCATACTCGCCTGATAAAATGTTGCACGGTAGGTTACTTTCTTATCCCGATGCTCACCGATACAGGTTAGGTGTAAATTATGAACAAATTTTTGTAAACAAATGCCCTTATATGACTAGCAACTATCAGCGAGATGGGCGAATGAATATTGATGGGAACGGCGAAGATAGTCCGAATTATTTTCCCAACAGCTTTGATGATATTTATATTGACGCTAATTATAAAGAAACGGGAACGATTTTAGATAGCAATAACGCCGATTGGTTTGATCGCAATGGCGAAGGTGATAATGACCATTATACGCAGCCAGGTTTGTTATTTAATAAAGCGTTGAGTGATTTAGATAGAAAAAATTTAATTTCAAATATTATTGTTTCAATGAGTGGAATCACTGGTGGAAAAAAGGATTTGATTAAGAATCGTCAGTTATGTCATTTCTTTCGTGCCGACATGAAGCTTGGCATGGGTGTTGCAAAAGGCTTAGGTATTGATATTGAAGAAATGAGTAAAGGTAATACGCATGGAAATGCTGAAAATAAATAAATAGAGATATAGAATCTGAATATTGGAAACAGAATCAGAAATAAATAAAAAGATTATGGATATCACCTTGAAAATTCAGGAAACGCATCCTGAATTATCAAATTTTTTAAATGAAATGCCGGTTACAATTCCAGATGAGAAGAAGCCCCATATTACTATTAGTATTTTGAAAGATTATTACGATTCTCTTTGCAATTTGCTTAAGAAAGCAAATGAGCATTCTTGATGAATAGTATTCTATCTTTATACCACATATAGCTTTTTTGTATAGGTGTTAATTCTAAGTCAAACCCCGTTTTACTAAGTTTAGTAAAGTAAAACGGCATAAAACAAGCGATAGATATAAGGCATTACACCAAATTTGTAATGTTTTAAAACAGGGCATCTTCATATGTGTTAACCTAATTAAATGAAAAGTATGTATAGTTTTGTTGCAATATCTGGAAGTTTTAGAAAAGGTTCTTATAATACAATAGCTTTAAAAGGAGCTCAAAAACTTTCGCTTTCAAATATAGTTATTGACCATTTATCAATTGCTGAATTCCCTTTTTATAATTTCGATTTGCACGAGAAGAAATTCCCAGATGAAGTTGAGAAATTAAAGGAAGCTATTAAGCAAGCAGACGAAATTATTATATTTGCACCAGAGTATAACTTTTCTATTTCAGGAGTGCTCAAAAAAGCCAGTAACTTTATTTCTAGGACGCCTAAAAAGCTATTTGATAATAAGCGGGTAGGTATTATTAGCGCAAGTCCCGGTTTATTGGGTGGAGTAAGAACACATGATTATTTAAGACAAATTATGACTGCAGTAAATGCTTTTGCAATTAACCAATCTGAAAGTATAATTTCAAAAGCGGATACTAAATTTGATGAATCTGGTAATCTCAGAGATAAAAAGACAAAAGAGATTATGAGTAAGTTTATTGTATCGTTAGCTGCTTTTAGCGATAATTTTAAAAAAGTAAAGTAGAAGAATATAATAATTAATTTAAAAAATAATCATGAGCACATTTAAGACCAAGGATAACACAAAAATTTATTATAAGGATTGGGGTACAGGTAAACCTGTTGTTTTCTGCCATGGATGGCCGCTTAGCTCGGATGCTTGGGAATCTCAAATGGTTTTTTTATGTTCACAAGGCTATCGGTGTATTGCACATGATCGCCGTGGACATGGGCGTTCAAGCCAACCTTGGAATGGGAATAATATGGATATGTACGCTGAGGATTTAGCAGAACTCATTAATGTACTTGATTTGGAAGAAATAACTTTAGTTGGTCATTCTACGGGTGGGGGAGAGGTGGCTCATTACATTGGACGTTATGGAACTTCTCGAGTTGCTAAGGTTGTTTTAATGGGATCGGTTACACCTATTAGATTGAAGACAGAAAATAATCCGGAAGGAACACCAAAAGAAGCGTTTGATGATATTCGTAAAGGAGTTGCCGCCGATAGATCGCAATTTTTTATGGATTTGAGAGCAAAGTTCTTTGGTGCTAATCGCAAAGATCATAAAGTTACGCAGGGCATACTAGATGGATTTTGGTTTCAAGCAATGCAAGGTGGTTTGTGGAATGAACTCGAGTGTATAAAAGCTTTTTCTGAAACAGATTTTACTGAGGATTTAAAAAAGTTTGATGTACCTACACTTATTGTACATGGTGATGATGACCAAATTGTACCAATTGCCACCACATCAATGGTAACGGCTAAACTTATTAAAAACGCAACGCTTAAAATATATCCTGGTGGTTCGCATGGCTTAGCTGATACTCACAAAAATCAACTCAACTCGGATTTGTTAAATTTTATTCAATCTTGAAATGGGATAAACCATTTATAAAATAACGGGTATAAAGCAAAGGAAAAGTTGAAAGTCTAGAACATTTGGGTTATCTGGGTTTTGCAGATTTGCAATCCGTGCAAGTTGGGCCTGCTTTAATTTACTAAGCACTTACGGTAACATCATCCATGTGAATTACCATTATAGGCGTGATACTAGACAATGCGCTACGTTCAGTAATGCTTTTATGCATTAAGTTCTCCCAAAAGTTTCGATGTTTACTAGCAAAAGCTATCAGATTAATATTCTTTTCTTCACTGTATTTTTTTAACTGTTCAATTGTATCATTTCCATAAACTGTGTGTTTCTCAAAATGAATTGTTGAATCAATATCTGTAAGCTCTTTCCAATTAATTTCGGTTTGTTTACGTTCAAATAATGGGTCGTAATTTTTAACATTCACAAAATGAATTTCAGCACTTACATTAGTTGCAAAATCGGTTATATTTTGTGCAAGATCAGTTGTCATTGAATCGGAGTTGCTGGCAAATACTATTTTTTTGATCTGCTGCCAAACTGTTCCTCTAGGAATTAATATAACAGGACAGTGCGCTTTGTTAGATACAAGCTGTGAAGTAGATCCAAAAACTTTTGTCAAAACATCTGAAAGTCCTGTTGTTCCCATAACAATTAAATCGGTGTCATCATTTTCTGAAAGTTTAACTAAAGATGTAACCGGGTCTCCATTTATAAGTTTGATTCCTACTTCTTTTAACGAGATGAGTTTATTAACACGATAGTTTTCCTCCTCGACGAGCAGCTCAATGTCTTTTATTAGTTGAATATTATCTTCTTTAGTTGTTTCCAAGATCAGCATATCTGAAGGTGCTAAGAGCTGATCGATAGCATGCACTACTGTTAAGGTTGCATTGAGGGTTTTTGATAATTCAGCAGCATAGCAGTAAGCATGCCTTGAAGTAACCGAAAAATCAATGGCAACAACGATGTTCTTTATTTTTTTCATAATATTTATTTTATAACTGATTTGAAGTACATAACCAATCTTTTAAGTGGAAGGATTTAGTAGTGACTCAAATTAGAAATCAAAGCTTAAAATTTGAGCAATTTGTCTTTGTTTCATTGTTCTCTGCTTCGTTAGCAAGAGACATGTGTTCGCGAGCTATATTTGTACTCTGCTCGGCTTTTTCATTCTCATTCTCCTGTTGGTACTTTGCTGCTTCGTAATGGTGTTTTGCTGCAATTTCTAAATGAGTTGCTATGGTTTTGTGAGCTTCAATTCTTTTTAGTTTTTCTTCAACTTTAAAGTTCATTGCCCCTGCTTCGCTTTGATTTATTGGATTAGTCATGGTTTCTATTTTTAAGTAATACTACTATACAAAGGTGAAGCATTATGAGCAAAAATGATTATACATTTATATAAAGAACTTATAGATTTTACATGGGCTAATAAAATGTAATATATATTTTTACAAATAAATATGAGGTTTCTTGTTCTGTTGGTGCTATTACAACATCTTTTATTGCAACCATATCTACAGGAGACGCTTGAGCATAAGTGAGTGATATAGATCGAATAATATGTATAGGAAGGGATGGATTGTAGGTGTGTGATTATTAAGTGTTCATATCTCAATATTATTCATAAGTATAGAGTAATTTACGACCTTCATATTAAACTGGGCTTTAAAACCTTCAGGGAAACCATAAAAGCCCCTACACAATAGCGTAGGGGCTTAAAACTGATTAAACAACTTTTATGCTGCCACCTTACTCATGTTTCTGCATGCTTCAGCACATTTTTTACAAGTTTCGGCGCATTTTTTGCAATGGTCATTTGAATGTTTTTCACATTCAGCTGCGCATGCCTCACAAATTTCAGCACACTCTTCACACAAATGGGATGCGTGCTCCCCACCAATACTCATCAATTGAGCAGCAGCGAAGCAAATAACCGTGCATTGTCTGTCAAGTTGAATGCACTTAACCATCATTTTAACATCATTTTCTTGCAAGCATTCTGTTGCGCAATGATTACATTCTACTGCACATGCTAAACAAGCATCAATGCAACTTTGAAATTTTTGCCGACTCATTTTTTAAGAGGTTTAATTTTTTCTACAGTTCCGCTGTTGATCGGTCCTTCAGTATTGCTGTTGCCCAATTAATACTATTTCTTTTTAGTTAACTCCATTCCACATTTTGAGCATTTTCCAGGTTTATCAGCGCAAACTTCAGGATGCATTGAGCAAGTGTAGCTTACTGCTTTATTTTTTTTGTCTTTACACATTGCTTCGCACTTATCCATCTTGCCATTCATGTCCATACATTCGCCTTCTTTCATTTTAATTGTTACACCATCTTTCATCACGCAGTCACCATTTGTCATACATTTAGTTCCATTTTTCATGGTCATATCCTTGTCCATTCGCATTGATTTACCATCTTTCATGCACATCATTTTGCCGTTTTTCATCATACAACAATCTTTCATTTTGGTAGAATCCATTTTTGTTTGGCCAAAAGAGTTGCTTACTGTAAAACTTAACACCATTATAAGCAACGATGCAAACATGGTTGAAATCATTTTTTTTGTTTTCATAATTTTTGTTTTGAATTTGAAATTTCTTCAGTACCGCTGTTGTCCGGTTTTTCAGTATTGCTGTTACCCAAAATCATTCAAGGTTGTAACTATTGGAAAAACCTAACATTAAGGAAAATCAATAGGAAGAATGATGTTAATCACTACTTGCATGCAACTCACGCCTTAAAAGCATGAACCAAAGATGAGGATTGTTGAAGTTAGTATTTTGTACAATTAGGGAAATGAGTTACAAGCTTCACACTTTTTACTGATTGTGTGCCTGAGTATTAAGAATTTTTTGGTGCTTCTGCTAAAACTGTTTTAGAAATGGGTTGTTCACCACATGGATGAAGATTTTCGAAGATGAGAGTTTTCCAAAGGATATTGATAGAACTAGATTGCCAAGCGTCCTTAAAAACGAAAAACAAAGAATAAAAAACAAAGGAAAAAGTAAATTCTGACAAGTAATTTTTACATTGTTGGTAATAGCAAAAGGTCACTGACATTAAGTTAGCGACCCTCTGTACTTTTATTGGGCCTTTGGTGTTCTAATTAACCCTAAGGATTGGAAATCGATCAGTTAATCTTTATCCCCATCTTTTTCTTTCTCTTCTTCTTTTTTGATTAAAGAACCATTTGAATCAAAAATGTAATCAATATTATCAATTTCAGCCTCGAAGCTTTCTTTTCCTGATGCATCAGTGATTTTAGTTGATTCTTTTACCTTTTTACCCGGTAAATTCTTTGCGATATATTCTGCAACTCCTTTAGGTAATTCAGATTCTTTAATTTCAACTTCTGACTCAATAAATTTGCCATTGCTATCATAAACAGCGCAAGTTTCTATTTTGTTAACGTGAAATTCAACTTCATAATTCGCACCTTCTTTTTCCCACTTCTCAACTTTTGCAGTTGGGTACTGTTTTTTTAAAGCGTCTTTAACCGGAGTTGGTACTTCTGCTTCTTTTACTTTTTGTGCATTGGCAACACTAAGTCCTAAGCTTAATGTTACGATCGTGAATAAGGTTTTCATTTTTTTCTGTTTTTAAAGTTTATAATGCAATGATAAAGGAACAAGTTGTAGCAAATCTGTAGTTATTAAAATTTGTAATTGTAACCAATTCTGAACACTTGAGTTTCATAATAATCTGAACTAATCAATTTAAATCCTTCCCCCTTGATCTCCTTCTTAATAACCATTGTATTTAAAATATCTGTTGCATTCATGAAGACTTCACCTTTTCCTTTTTGGATTGCTTTTTTAATTCCAATATCTAATGAATAGCGTTGATCGATCTTACCTTGTGGAATAATGTCAGGTGCTAAATATATCGAAGTTACCTGTATGTCAAATTGCCTGCGAAGATGAAAGTTGCCGTTAAATTTAATGTTACCCGAATACTGTTGTTGGCGATCAGCAGTAAATTTGTGTGAAACGGGATATTTATTTTCTACAGTAAAACCATTAATAATATTTTCATACCCATTTAAACTTAAGTTAATGGTTAGCCATTTTTTCACATCTTGTGTAAAGACTAACTCTACTCCTGTGTTATAACTTTTACCTGCGTTTTGCATTATTGAATAGATAATAGAGCTGCCTGGAACCGTTGTTGCAATACGTGTTATGGTTCCTTCAGAAATTCGGTGGTACAAAGCTGAATAAAAATAACCGTTCTTCCATCTTGTTTTATATCCTAATTCAAGGGAGTTTGTGAATTGAGGATTTAATGCAGGGTTACCAACCTTTAAGATCTCTGCATCGTCGTACTTCGGAAAAATTCGGATATCCACTTCTCCCGGCCTATCCACACGCCTGTTATAAAAGAGCGAGATTTTATTTTTATCATTAATTTTAAATGCGAAACGCAAATTTGGAAAGGGTTGGGTGTAGTTATAGCCATCACTTTTGTAAGTGCTGTGTTCTGGATTTACTTTGTATTGAACATCCACATATTCTACTCTTAAACCCGCCTCAAATTCAATCTTTTTACTCTCATAAACATAAGTGCCATACACGGCAGGAATTGTTTCTGTATAATTTGCCCAACCTCCTGCATTAGTATCTAAAGAAGAATTAATACCGGGAATAAATTGCATGTTTGTTGGAATATTTCTTCTTCTAAATTTCATACCTGTTTCAAATCTGCCGTATTTTAAAGGGCGAACGTAATCGATGTTCAAATCAGAAACATGTTCGTCGGAAATGAGCTTGAAGGCATCGTAACCTACAAACGTAGAAATTGTATTAGTAAAAAAATACTTTTCATCTTCCCTATGAAAAGTATAATTATAACCTACATTTAAAACATGGCCGGGCTGTTTGAATTTGTGTTGAAAGGCTGCGGATGCAGTTGCGGTAGTTTTCAGTTCGTCTTCTAAAAATTGCCATAGGCGAATCCTTTCCGTATAATCATTATTAAAGAATGGCTCATCGCCATTGTCGAGAATTTTTTCGCTACTGAATAATGCAGAAATCGTAAATATGTTATTCTCACTCAAATTCCAATCCAATCCGGCTTTTGCCGTTCCAATAGTTGTTGTTCGATTTCTTTTTGTTTGTTGATGAATGATCAGTGTGTCATAATTGCGCTCAACAAATTCATTTTTATTTAATGTTTGGGTGTATAAATAATCGCCTTGAAAAAAAACGGTAACCTTCTTTTTTCTATAATTGATAGATAACGATGGATTGACCTTCGGAGTATTTTGAAATTGTGACCGTATGGTTGGTAAATTCTCTCTTTTGATCCATAAAGCTCCTAAGCCACCTGCAATACCTGCCTTACCACTAAAGCCATCTTGCTTATTTTTTTTATAAATAATATTTATAATTCCTGCGTTCCCATTAGCGTCATACTTTGCAGATGGATTGTTTATGATTTCAATTTTTTCAATGGCTGAAGCTGGAATGTTATCTAAGCTTGATTGATTATCAAACCCTGATAAGGCAGTTTGCTTTCCATCTATTAAGATGGTGACTTTTTCACTTCCCCTTATTTGTACTTTTCCGTTTTGATCTACTGTAACTCCTGGTAAGTTCTTCATGGATTGAAGAACAGAACCTCCGGCTTGAGCTGTATTATCTCCCACGTTAAATGTTTTCTTATCCATTTTCCCATTCACTTCATCCTGTTTTGCAATAACCTCTACTTCAGTTAATGTTTTTAAATCCTCTTCTAATTTAATAGTACCCAAATCTAAAAACTGACTAAGACTGCCGACTAAAACGGATTGTTTAATTGTTTGATATCCAATATAACTCACCTGTATATAATATTCGCCCTGATTAATATTAGTCAACGAATATAGGCCTTGCTCATTACTTATTCCTCCGGTAACAAAGGAGCTATCTTTGGTGTTTTTAAGAGTTAAACTCACATACGGCAATGGAGAATTGTTTTTTTTATCTTTTACTATTCCTGATAGGGTCACTTGTGAAAGTACAGGTAGTGAAACACTTAAAAAGAATAGTATGCATACGATTGATTTCATGATTAGTAGATTACTTTAAATCTTGAAAGAAATACGTGAAGATGTGAGAAGAATTTATATACTCGTAATTTAGTTTATGCTTATTGATAATAGATATTTGCTTTACCAATGCTAGGCCGAGCCCTGTAGAAGAGGAATCTTCATTTTCCTTGTAAAAACGAGTAAATAGTTTATCCCCATTAGCTTTTAAAGGTTCGCCGTGATTTGAAATTTTGAAACAAGTAGTAGTTAACTCCAACTTTATTACGCCTTTTTCAACTGTGTATTTGATAGCATTTGAAAGTAAGTTCGAAACAACCATATCAGCTAGAATTGGATGAATGGTAACCATTATATTATCGAATGAATTAATTATGTTTAATTGTTTCATTTCAATTAGATCTTCAAACTGCTTTAACTTATTAGTAACTAAATAGGAGAAATTCAAATTTTCTGTAACATTAAATTGATTATTTTCAATTTTGCTCATTAATAGAAGTGTGTGATTTAACTTGCTTAGGCGACTCGCGGTTTGATTAATTTCAATTATTTGTTTTGCTTGATCATCATTTAATCCTTCAGTTTGGAGCAACACTTCTGTTTTGCTTTTTATAATAGCCAAAGGAGTTTGTAATTCATGAGAGGCATTTTCTGTAAAATATTTTAAATTATTGAAATCGTTGGAGATTTTTTGAGTCATTTTTTTGATTGCCTCATTAAGCTGCTGAAACTCTTTTGCCCCATTAGATTCAATAGTTAAAACCGAATGTTTCTCTATTTCATAGTTATTTATTTGTTCAAGTGTTGTAAAAAAGGGGTTCCATATTGTTTTAGAAAACAAAAAATTAATGATTGTAAAAACAACGATTAATAAGCCTATAATTATTGCGAATGATTGAAATATGGTTTCAATTAGATCGTCTGTTTCAAGTAAAGATTTGCTTATGGTGCATTTGTAGTTTTTGCCTTCAAAAATTACATTAAAACTAAGTTTCTTATAAGGCATTTTTTCTTTTTCCTCCTCAATATAGATCATCTCATCATTCAAGCTTTCTTTAATAGGAGTTATGGATTCGGTAAAACTTAATTCTTCGAGTGAAATTGATTCTGGCAATCTTGTGTTTTTAGAAATATACTTCTCAACCTCATTCTTCTTTATAGAAAGTGCTTCAGTCGCCTCTTCATTCATAATATTTCTGAGCTGAGAATAAAAAATAAATCCTCCTGCTAAAAATACAATCAGCGTAACAGTAAGCAATACCAATGTGTTTTTAGTTAATAGTCTCATAATGCTGTAAACTTATACCCCATTCCATAAACGGTTTTCATATAATCTTGGCACCCCTTATCTACTAATTTTTTACGTAGATTCTTAATATGAGTATAAATAAAATCGTAGGAATTTGCCATATCCATATCATCTCCCCATAAATGATCGGCTATTGTTTCTTTTGTTAGAACTCTATTTTTATTGCTTATTAAGAACAGAATAAGATCGTATTCTTTTTTTGTTAAGGTTAATGAATTACCCTTTACATAAACCGATGATTCATATGGCTTTATGGTAATTTCATTAAAAATTATTTCATCATTGCCTTCAAATTTTCTTCTCCTTAATACAGATTTTATCCTTGAATTTAATTCAGCTAAACTAAAAGGCTTTGATAAATAATCATCAGCTCCTAAATCTAATCCCTCAATTTTATCATCAACAGAATTTTTTGCTGAAATGATTATTATTCCGGCTTGTGCTTTTAGCCTTTTAAGTGATTTAACAAGATCAAGACCGTTGCCATCAGGTAGGTTAATATCTACCAAAATACAATCGTATTGATATAGCTCTATCTTTTCATCGGCAGATTTAAAGTCCTTAACAACTTCGCACAAATAACCTTCTCGTTTTAGATAAGTGCTTATGGAGTCCGAAAGTCCTTTTTCATCTTCTACCAGTAATATTTTCATTTTTCAAATTTCATTTAAAATTCTGAAGCAATTCTGTACCAAATATTACCATAAAATTAGCGATAATAAATTTAAGGAAAAATGACTATTAATTAGTGTCTTTCCCCCTTTGTTTTTAAAACACTCAATTTCTTTCTTCTTTATTGATTTTTGACGGTATTTATAAAACAGCATTGATAGGGCATCAAGGCTTGCTAAGGTTTCTTCAGCTATTTGACCTCTTTAATTTTCAAATGCAGCAAATAATCTAAATGCAGCAATACTTAACCGTTTGGAATTTTTTGGTCAGAATTTTGCAGTTTTTTTAGCAAACCGTACTCTAAGTCGTAATTGATGTATTGATTCTACTTGGTGTTAGAAACAAAAAGGATGTTATCAAAGGATAGTTTGGAGTACCCTTTGCAGACCAAATATCAACGAGTTCCTTGAAAATATAAAGGATTGCTCGGATTTGTACGGACACCTGTTGAATAAGGGTTAATTTTCTTGTTCGGGCAAATGCTCAAATGATTTTAAAATTCAAATGCTCAAAACAAATTTGCCGATTCGGATAGTGACTCACAAAGTTTACATATCAATATTCTGAAAAGTGTTATCTCTCTTTATAAAAAACGAAACTGGTAAAATATGACCCATAACGTGTGAATTATACAAAAGGTTTTAAATAATATGTAACAATAGTAGGTGTGAGAAACAACATCTTTGTGGATATTAAATTAGCATAAATTTTTAAAGACTTTTCATTATGAAGAAAATAACATTTATAGCAGTGTTAGCTTTAGCATGTTGCTTTGCTTCTTGTAAAAAAGACAGGACATGTACTTGTACTTATTCTAAACCATGGGCATCAAGTTCAGACATACAAGTTACAACATATAGCAAGGTAACTAAGAAATCGGCTTTAGCCAACTGTTCTTCGGGAACAAGTTATGAACCTTCTGATCCTTCAAAAGTTGAGGTCAGATCGTGTTCGTTGAATTAATTAACAAGGTTTATTCGGGGGCGAAATAGAAAGGAGATTTTCGTACAAATACTAGTGTTAATGGTAAGTATGCTAGGATACTCGAGCAGACCGCTTAGAGTAGCTATGTAATTGGAGCAATGATTAAAAACTCGTTAGTAAAAGCGTTATGGTGGGATAAAGGTGATCAAAAAGCTGATTCAGGTAATTCTTATAATTATGTAAGACTTTGTTTGCATGATTCAAAATATAACTTGTTGATTTCTGGAGGAGGAGATTATCATATTGGAGGGGAATTCGGTTTATCAGGAGTAGTCCGATATGATTTACCGGAAAATTGGACGCGCTAAAGATTTGCAATTGAAAGTATTGTTTATAGATGGTCAAGAGAAGTTGTTATTCCGATGGAGTCAATTGCATTTGTCGGGACAAACAGATATGATATATGTAATTTAACTAATGATTAGAATTAAAAGCAGATAGAACCAAAGGAGAAAAAATTGTGGTTATGGGTAATAAAAAATTCGGAGGATATAGTAATTCATCACAGGAACTTTTTGTGGTATCGGATGAGTGTACTCATTTAAAAGGCATGATAGTATTGAATAAAGACGGAAAGAGCTGGGATTGTCCCTGCAATGGAAGTCGGTTGACTTACACAGGAAAAGCTATTAACGGCCTCGCAAAAGTAAATTGAAAATTACCGGATCAATATGAAAACATTAATCAATTCTTTAACACTTAATAAAAATACGGTAAAACTACTTCGTATTCCGTTCTCTTATTTTTTAATGCCTGTATTTTTTCTCGCACTTAGTCAAGTGTCTGAAATAAATTGGGCAAATGCGTTTCTGTGTTTCTTTATTTTGCATTTATTTATTTACCCTGCAAGCAACGGGTATAACAGTTATATGGATCAGGATGAAACAAGTATTGGCGGATTAGAGAATCCACCAAAACCCACTCCCCAATTATTTTTCACTTCCATTCTGTTTGACGCTATAGGTCTTAGTCTTTCTTTAATAATAAATATTCAGTTTTTTATAAGTGTACTGGCATACATACTCGCTTCAAGAGCCTACAGTTATAGAGGGATACGACTTAAAAAATTTCCAATCACAGGGTTTTTAACAGTAGTCTTTTTTCAGGGCGCCTTTACATTTTGGATGGTTCATTCAGCAATTAGTAATGAAAATATTATGATTAACAACCCCTTGCTTTTGGTTTCTGTAGGTTGCTCCTTTTTAATTGCAGGGGTTTACCCACTAACACAAGTTTACCAACATGAAGCCGACAACTCAAGCGGCGATATTACTATAAGTTATAGATTAGGCATAAATGGTACATTTATTTTTACTGCTATAATGTTTATGATAGCAAACGGATTGTTTTACAGTTATTTTAATTCTATTCAAAAACCCGGACATTTTTTTCTTTTTCAACTCCTTTTGCTACCTGTTATCACCTTCTTTATAGTTTGGTTTGTAAATGTATTTAAAGATAAGAAACAAGCTTCATTTAAGAATTTAATGAAAATGAATTTCATTGCCGCCACATGCATGAACATTTGTTTCATTCTTCTTTTAATTTTAAATAACCACAAGTGAGTGTAATAAGCAAAATAGCCACAGCAGTTCCTTCATATAAGTACAGACAAACTCATCTGGCCGATTTTATGCTTGGATTTCTGAATTATTCGGAGGAGAAAAAAAATAAATTAAAGGTTAAGTATGATAAAAGCGGAATTGACACACGTTATTCCGTAATGCCAGATTTTACTTCGTCAATTGAAAGCCGTGAGTTTTTCCCGAAAACAAGAGACCTGGAACCTTTTCCAACCGTAGAATACAGAATGAATTATTTTAATAAAATGGCTCTTCCTGTTTGTATTGAGGCTATTGAAAATTGTCTTGCAAAGGAAACAAAGAAACAAGATATTACTCATCTTATTACTGTTTCCTGCACCGGATTAGCGGCGCCCGGACTTGATATTGATTTAGTACAACATTTTAAATTAAATGAAACTATAAACAGAACATCAGTTAATTTCATGGGGTGTTATGCTGCCCTTCATGCACTTAAACAAGCCGATTATATTTGCAGGAGCGATGAAAACGCAATTGTACTAATTATTTGCGTTGAATTATGCACAATTCATTTTCAGAAAATAGATACCCTCGATAATGTTACTGCAAATATCTTATTTGCTGACGGTGCAGCAGCAACATTAATCGTTTCTGATAAATATGCAGCTAAAAACAAAATTCACGGTTTTGAAATGAAACAATTTTATTCACAGGTTGCATTAGATGGCAAAAGTGATATGGCCTGGAGACTAACACCAACCGGTTTTTTAATGACTCTTAGTTCCTATATTCCGCAATTAATTGAAGGTAACATTAGCCCCTTTCTTTCTAAAGCTTTAAGTCGACTTGGAATTGAGAAAAGAGAAATCAGTCACTGGGCCATTCATCCCGGGGGAAGAAAAATATTGGAAGCAATACAAAAAGAACTTGTGTTAACCGACACAGACCTTGAAAGCTCGTTTCGTGTATTAAAAAATTACGGCAATATGTCTTCTCCAACGTTTTTATTTGTGTTGAAAGACATTTTGGATAACAAACTCAGCAACGAAAAAAAGGAAAAAATATTTGGGGTTGCTTTCGGACCCGGGCTAACATTGGAATCGGTAATTCTTGAAAATGTTTAAGAATAGAACATATCAAATGGAAATTATGGATGAAGATAATATTCCAAAAGACCTGCTTTATCAAAATCTAAAAGAGCTGGAGTTTATTAATAAATATCTGGGAGGTCATGACGTTTCAATATACGGATTAAAAAAAGTTACAACTGATAAAACAAAAACTTATTCTATTATGGATATCGGCTGCGGCGGAGGCGATTCATTAAAAGCAATTGCTAAATGGTCATTAAAAAAAGGGTACAACTTAAAATTAAACGGAGTTGATTTAAAAGAAGATTGCATTAATTACGCTAAAATAAATTGTAGTTATTTTGAGCGTATAAATTTTTGTTGTGGCGATTTTAGGAAAGCATTTTCAATGCAAGAATCGATTGATATTGTACACGCTTCATTATTCTGTCATCATTTTTATGAAACTGAAATTATTGAATTTGTAAAATTGTGTAGCCAAAATAAAGTCATATTTGTAATCAATGATTTAGAACGAAATTCATTTGCTTATTACTCTATTAAATGGCTTACCAAATTTTTATCGAAATCTCAATTAGTAAAAAATGACGCCCCTCTATCAGTATTAAGAGGCTTTAAAAAAACGGAATGGATCGAGATGCTTAAGAGGTCAGGCATTAAAAAGTATACTGTAAATAATCGTTGGGCGTTTCGTCATTTAGTTATTGCTTATCCTAATGACTAATAGAAATTTTGATTGTGCTATTATCGGTGGTGGATTGGCAGGATTGACTTTGGCAATTCAATTAGCGGAAGTGGGGTACTCTGTTATTTTGTTGGAGAAAAGAAGATATCCTTTTCACAAAGTATGCGGTGAGTATATTTCTATGGAAAGTTATGGTTTTTTAGAACGAATAGGAATACCGCTTTCTACTATGAATCTTCCAATGATAAATGAGGTAAAAATTTCATCTCCAAATGGAAATTCTATTACCCGAAAATTAAATTTAGGTGGATTTGGAATTAGTCGATATACACTTGATTCAACGTTGGCAGCATTAGCTGTGAAAAAAGGAGTTGTGCTATTAGAAGAAACCAAAGTATCTGACATTGTTTTTGAAAACGATTCGTTTACTATAAAAGCGGCTCAACAAACCTATAAGGCAAAAGTGGCGTGCGGAGCTTTCGGCAAACGATCAGTGATGAATCAAAAATTGGGAAAGGAAAGTAAAACAAGGAAGAAAAACTATATTGCCGTAAAATATCACGTTAAAATGGATTTGCCCGACAATCGCATAGAGTTACATAATTTTAAGGATGGATATTGCGGAGTTTCAAAAGTAGATGGGGACAAATATTGTTTATGTTACTTAACCAACTCTCAAAACCTTAGAGATAGTAATAACGATATCAAAGAAATGGAGCAGAATGTATTAATGAAGAATCCGTTCTTAAATAAATATTTTTCAGAAGCAGTTTTTCTTTATAACCAACCATTTACAATTTCGCAAATTACGTTCAGCAAAAAAAAGGCAGTAGAGAGTAATGTATTAATGCTCGGCGATTCGGCCGGCAACATAGCCCCTTTATGTGGAAATGGAATGAGTATGGCTATGCATGCTTCTTATGTGGCGTTTCAACTAATAAAAAAATATTTGGATAAAAGTATATCTCGTAAAAATCTTGAACTCTTATATGAAAACCAATGGAATCTTCTTTTTTCTAAAAGAATTAAAACAGGAAAGCATATCCAACAACTTTTTGGAAGAGAAGCACTAACAAATATTTCTATTGAAATACTAAAGAAGCTGCCTGCGTTGACAGATAAATTGATAGGAGTTACGCACGGTAATAAATTTTAAGGATCAGTTTGTAAGTTTGCTGTTTGATTTTTTAAAATCATTCCATGTGAAAATCAGAGGTAAAGCCTTTACGATTATAGAAAATGCATTGATCATATATATTTGAAAATAAACACCATATTTAATGCAAGCAACTGAATCCAAAATAACCCAAATACCAAAAGCTGCGATAATAGCATTACGTGCCCAGCGTTCTTTTCTTTTGAATGGATAGTATGCAATGCAAGCTAATAGGACATAGCAGCCGGCAATTGTTGCGCCCAGAGGTCCCCAAATAAACGCACGAAAAGGTTCTACTTCATTTGGTATCTCCAGTCTATTCCAAAATATTTTAGCAAGAGTTTGATTATAGGGCAGAAAAAAAATATTATTCCCATATAATGCAAAAACAATCCCAAATAGCGCGAACAGGATGCTAGTATAGAATAACCACTGCTGCCAAAATAAAAAAGAAAATATTTTTTTCATAACTCGAACTCAGAATCGGCAACTATTATTTTAATCGCACTCATTTGTAAATACAAAGGTAAGAAATGAAACGAACAACCTTTCATTTTATATTTTATCTTCCTGCGGCACTAAATCCTAATTCAAACGCCTGCAACCTTTAAGGAAATATACAGGCCGGCAGAATGAAAACAAGTTTTGAGAGTTATCCCTTAGTTTATAGTGACGGCAATTCAGAATTTAGGGCATCTCTTTGATAACAGGCCCATTAACTGGAAACAAGAAATTATCCGTTAGACTTGGATGGAAAATATCACTTTGTCAGAAGGTAAAGTTCGAAAGGGAAAATTAAATAATCTAATTTTGCTAACTTACGGGTAGGGGCAGTGCGGAGGTAGAAAAGGGAGCAAAAATTGCTCCCTTTTCTCTATCGCACCCCCATACATACCAAATATGAACGAGATTCTTGTTGATACAAAGGATATGTCTCGGATTTGTGATTTGTATCTTGTAAAATAAGAAATGGTTGTCGTTAGAGCTTATTAGCGGGCCCCCATTTTTCATCTATATAGTCATCGAAAGTCATGTCACCCATTTGAGGGGCAATAGTGTCGTGTTGCATTACTTCAATGAAGAAACTAAATTTGTCGAAAGTATTTTTATTGACTAATTTTATTATTAGTAACATTATTTTAAATAGTCCAATTGGGATAGGCCTAATTTTTTTGGTCTTATCAATTTTATTTTGCACAATTTCATTTAATTCTTTTCGTGTATAAATTGTTTTCCCTCCGGCCTCTATTATGCTATTTGGTTTATTAATACTATCAACTACTATTTTTGCTAAATCACCTTCGTAAATAGGATTTGTTTTTTTATCACCTAAACCAATAGTTATAAGTTGACCTTTTTTTGCCATTTCAATCATATCTAAAAATGCACTAAAGATTGCAGGAGGCTTAATAATAGAATAGTTAATGTTAGAAGAAATAAGTTTTTGAGAAAACTCATGGTGCGTTTTAAAATATTCTAAATGCAAATATTTTTCAGAATGAAGTGCAGAAATGTAAATGAATTTTTTTACAGAGCTTTTAATAGCTTCACTTAATATGTTCATATTAGATATATAATCAATATCATGGAATGATGGTTTACTTTTATCATTGGGAGACACGCTCTTACCAATCGCTGAGATTACAATGTCATATCCAATACAAATATTTGCTAAATCTGGAGGCTTAGTCACATCTGCGATAATAATATTTTCGGTTAATAACACTAAATCTTGTTGTTTACTAGTATTTCTTATAATAGCTGTTGTGCTAAAACCTCTTTGTTTTAATTCTTTAGCTATCGCCATTCCAACGTTACCTGTTGCGCCAAATAGTAGAATTTTCATAATTTTTTTTAAAGACAAATTTAAGTAAAACATGAGAAGGAAAAGTTGTCATAAGACAATTAGTAACTTACCGTATTTTTTTTCTTATTCGGCTCAATGAGGTTGGTGTTACTCCTATAAAAGATGCAAGATATTTCTGAGGAATTTTCTGCATTAATTCTTGATTTTTTAATAAGTCTAGATACCTTTTTTCGGCTGTATCATTTTGTAACGATGAAAACCTTGGAATTACTAAAACTAATGCTGCTTCCCATAGCTTTCTCATAAGCTCTTGAGTTTTAGGTTGAGTAATGTAAAGGCGTTCTAGATTGTTTTTAGAAATGCTAGAAATTTCTGTGTCTTCGATGGCTTGTAGGTAACAAATTGATTGGGATTGACTAATGAAGCTTTGAACTTCCATAGCAATAGAGCCATTAAAGGAAAACCATGCAGATACTTCAATAGTATCTGATAAATAAAACATCCTTATACAGCCCTTTTTCACGAAAATAAATTCTTTACATATGTCTCCAGCTTTAAGAAGGTATTTTCCCTTTTTAATTGTCTTTGGTATAAAGCAAGAGGTAATACTAAAAAGTTCTTTTTCAGTAAGGTTAACAAAGGATTCTATAAAATCATCTAATTCTAAAGACATGATTTATGTGGTCATTATTAATTGCAGCTAGGTTATCGAACTGATTTTTCATCTTGAGAGAGGTGTTTAGCTCACTAATCTCTTGGATAAATTTAATTAAATGTACAATTTAATCAAGTGGCTTTGCAAACTTGAACAAGTAACTACCTGAGAATAAAACAATTTATATTTCAAAGCTACTTTATCGAGCCAAAAACCTATTATAAATAGGACTTTAACAGTGGTTTTGGCTAAGTTTAGCTTTCGGTAAAAAGAATTTAGGATTCGCAATAGATATAAAAAAAAGTAATAAATTAAGTGCAAAAGAATTGAGGAGTTCGGTTAACTAATAACCTATTTTTAGAGAGTTTTTCGGATATTTGATTTTTGAAATGTAAGTCGGTTAAAGAACTTTAAATGGATTCGTTATCACACATAGTTATTGGCGCCGCAATTGGGGAAACGCTTCTTGGAAAAAAAATAGGACGTTGGGGAATGCTTTTAGGGGCAATTGCCAAAAGTATACCTGATTTTGATTTATTTTATACTGGATTGAGCGATCCACGAGCCTATATGTGCGACCATAGAGCACATACCCATTCCCTTTTAATTGAGGCGCTTTACGCTATACCTATAGCCTGGCTATTAGTCAAATTGTTTAAACAGAAAGTCTCATTTAAACAGATGTTATTATTAATTCTTGCTTGTTTATGGGGTCATTCACTTTTGGATTGGTGTACTAACTTTGGTACGCAATTATTATTGCCCTTTACCAATGAAAATTACTCTTTAAATACTCTAGCCATCGTTGATTTATTATTTACACTACCGATGTTAGCGATGGTGTTGATTGCAGTTTTTCACAAAAAAAATGAAGTGAGAAGGAACAAGCTTGCTCGGGCGACTTTAATGTATTGTTTTATTTATTTGGGATTAGCTTTTTTTAATAAATATCGCGCAGAGGAAATTGTAAAGCAATCGATTGTAAAAAATAAAATTCCGGCAACTGCTCATATCACGAATCCAACCATGCTTAATAATATTTTATGGTATTCGGTTTGCAGTAATGATAGCACTATTTTTGTAGGAGAATTTAGTTTTTTAAATTGGCAAAATTTAATTAAGTGGCATAGCTATCCTCGCAATCTGCAGCTAATGAAGCAATGCAAAAGCAAAAAAGATGTAGCTATACTAAAATGGTTTAGCGACCCTTACACCATTGCAGAAGCAAATGGCGATACGTTAAATATTTACGCAGTAAAATTTGGCAGAACAAACATGCAAGAAAGCGAATTGAAGAAAACATTTGTTTTTCATTACAAACTGTATCAAAAAAACGGAGTTGAAATGATGGGTATGGAACAGGCCAATGAAAAAAACACCAATTTGAAAGAAGGTTTCGTTGATTTGTGGGAAAGAATTTGTGGTAGAAGAAATTGATGGATTTATTTAAACATAAAATGTAAGACAATTGTTTTTCATTTTATGCTTATCTGTAATACCTTCTAGACCAAATATGAACGAGATCCTTGAAGATACAAGGGAACTTGCTCGGATTTGGGACTTGTATGGTTATTTGTTAAATGAAGAAAAGGAAAATGGCTAAATCTTTGTTTTAGCAATTACTCCTATACACTTCTTATTGTAGTTGTTTTTTATTTGTGAAAACAAAATTGTCAAAAGATTTTGGCTCTTGTCCTGTAATAGTTTTTACGCAGTCTGTGATCTTTGGTGTTTTCTGAAATCTTGGAAAATAATGTAGCATTATCATTACAAGAATAAACATTGCAGGAACTCCTTCTTTTCGTTTGGTCAAAAAGAATTGTAATAAATTAGGTGAAATAAATTTTATTTTTTTACCTAAACCGTTGCTCAATTTGTCAGCCATTTCAGCAAAGGTCAAGATTTCATTGTTGGTTAATTCATAGCTTTTATTTTGGTGTTTTGGGCATTCGGTGATCACCTTTGCGGCCACTAAACCAATGTCATAAATATCGATTAAAGTAAACTTTGCTTTTCCTGCTGGCAAATAAATTCTCTGATTATTTACTAAGTCATTGCGCAAAGTTGTTGTAAAATTCTGCATAAAATATGCTGGTCGCAAAAAGGTATAAGCAATTTTATAATCAGTAATAAGTTTTTCTATTTTGTGGTGCGGAATGATTTTACTGTTTTCAACGCCCTGAACCGATAAAAAAACGATTTGCTTAACATCACATTTTACCACTTCATCAATTAAAGGTTTAAAATATTTTTCAACGTCAGCTAGTTGTGGTGGGCGAAGTAAAAAAAGTATGTCTATTCCTTTAAACGCGGCTCGAAAACTTTGAACTTCTTCAAAGTCAAATGTTACAAGTGAAACATTGAATTCTTGTAGTTTGTCTTTTCCTTTTTCAATATTTCTTACCCCTGCAAATACTTTTAAATTACTTTTTTGAATCGTTAGGTGTTTTAATACTGACATACCTACGTTGCCTGTTGCTCCTGTAATTAAGATATTCATTTTTGTTGGCAGTGCAAGCTCAGCTGAAAGTTTACTCTTTAAATTTGACTAAATATATCATTAATTATTTAATCAGCTTCCGAACTCCAACAAGTAACTCATTGAAAACAAACTGTTTTGCATTTCGAAGCTATTTTACCGAACTAAAAATCCCTGATAAATAAGTCTTTATCAGGGGTTTCCGGCATCGTACCTTACGGGTTGGACTTATCGAACCATATGAAAGATTTTCAGGGACTTAGAGAATTGATGAATGTGTATAATGGCACTGTAAGGAAGGAAAAAACAATTATTGTAAGACAAATCGAGTGATAGCACTAAAAAGCGAAAGAGGGCGTTTTTTACACTTACATTTTTAACAAGGGCGAATATTTATTATATTTGCCCTCGTATTAATTAAGAGGGTAAAAGTCGCCCTGGTTTAAAAAATAAAAAAATGGCTCACAACGCTTATAAACCGTATAATTCATTACCTCTTTTGCCCCCAAAAGGCAAAATAGAAACCACTGCTGTACTCAAAAAAACCATTACAGCCAGCAGAGCTTTGTCCGAGTTAAAAGGAGCAATTACCAATTTACCAAATCCAACCCTGTTTATCGATACCATTAACTTACAGGAAGCGCAGGCCAGTTCGGCTATCGAAAATATTATCACAACGCAGGATGAATTATTTAAAGCATCTATAGCCGATAAAAAAATTGAAAACCTTGCTACAAAAGAAGTTATTCATTACAAAGATGCTTTGTGGTATGGGTAAGAAAGCAATTCCTGCCTGTAAGATAGCAAGACCGTAGCTTAGATACATTGCACCTATAAAGTAACCCGGCTCTCGGTCAAAATGATAGCTGCAAACACTGCATTCTCTATTCATAACGGGTATTTGAAATAGTTTATTTTTTTTAAAAACTTCTCCTTGCCTGCAATGAGGGCACTTCTCTTTCAAAGCACTGATGATTAAGTTTGGTTTATTTTTAGCTATTGTTTTCATATAACAAAGGTAATCTGCTAAATTATTGGTTTTGGTTTACAGAATACGCCAAAAATGGAATAATTAAGACATTTTAATATATTTATACGTGGAAAAAAAACTCCCTGTATATAACATACATAAATTTCAGAATTTTAGTGATACGCCGAATGTATATGCAAATTGTTTAAAACATCACGTTTCACAGCATCAGTTTACAAACTTACCTCATAAACACGATTTTTATCTTGTAGCACTATTTACACATGGGTCAGGTACTCACGAAATTGATTTTGTACGTTATAAAGTTAAACCAGAAGCATTGTTTATTATGAAACCGGGACAAATGCACTACTGGAAGCTATCGTTTTGCGAATAGACGTAGGCGGGCTTTCGAAGCTTCCTGTGTCTATACCGACAAAAGGTTATTTAAAGATACATGTTTATTAGTGAGCCGCAAAAAA